>DAHXMP010000241.1 GCA_027371665.1 Bacteroidota bacterium
GTCATTGTAATATAAAAAGTCAAATTTTGAAGAAAGTTTTGGATATAATTTATTTTGTTAATATTGGGATGTTTAAATCCAAACATCTTACATAATTTTGCTACACTTATTCCTGGTCGCTCTGCCGTTTGGTAAATTCCAACGACAGAGCTAAGTATTTTTTTCTTATATTCGTGCTAAACTTTTCATCTGCTATGTCAATTGCCTTGTTCAACACTTCTTTTTCTAACTCAAGCTTTTTAACCTTTTTTTCCAGGTCCTTGATTTTCTTCTGTGGCGTATCCGAGTATTTCATATGATTAACTCCATTCCAGTTTAATCTACCATACTTTCTTAGCCACCGTAGAACAGAAGCATGTCCCTGTATTCCGTATTTATCTTGTGCTTGTCTGTAACTTTGGTAGCCTTTTTCTACTTCGTCTACCACCATCAACTTAAATGCCAGACTATAATCTTTCTGGGATCTTCTTTCTTCCCTGGTTCCCTTATCCCGTCCCATTTCTTCTCCTTTCTTGTCTACTTTTTTTAGGACGGGACAGGCAATACCTCTAACAGAGTGAATTGTGAAACGCCTTTTTTATTAATTATTCGGAGGTATCTTATGAAAAAGTATTTTCTGATTCTTTTAGTTCTGGTCTGCCTTAATCCATCTTATTCTCAAATCAACAAAAAATATGAAATTGATGTGAGAAATTTTTTAGGCAATACGACTCATGGCATGTGTATTAAATATGGCATCATAGCAAGTGCTAATAATTCCAAATGGTGCGAAATTAAAAAAAATAGCTCCTATTATGTTCTTTGGATTAAAAATTGTTCTTATGATTTCACCGCAGAAAAAAAAGAAGAAGGTTTACGTACTTATAAAGGATATAATGTTTACATTGAATTTGACCTTGAATTAAGGGGTCCCGAATCTGCTCTAAATGACGGTGAATTATTTAAAAGACAGCATTTTTTGATTGTTTATGGAGCAAATGAAAACAGTAAAGATTACGATTCTCCAAATGCTAAAGAGGTTTTGGAGGCAAGTAATGATTATTTTAGTAATCTCGATAAACTAAATCCGGTAATGACCGTAGTAAAAAATAATCTGACAATACCGAAGATTAATTCTTAGTTGAAAATTCTTGAAAATCTTGTCGGGGACAATGTTCTGAGGCCTAAATTTAATAGAAAGCAGCAAATCGAAGCAATAATTTGCGGTGCAATTTGCTATGCTCAGCTTGAGCAATGGATGCAATCCAAAGAAAAAGGTGAGTGGTAAGAATTAAAAGAATAGTATAAGAAAACAGGTTAGTATCAGGTTGTATCTGATTGCATAAAAATTCAACCGCTTCAGTCAGTGGTTATTGAAGTCGTCTATTACATCTTTTTTTAATTATGGAATAAGAAAATTTTTATACTATTAAATAATTTTCAACATACGCTATGCCTCTATCGGTCAGCTTCAACCTATTCTTTCAACAAATTGTTAGATTCTGTTTTAAGAACAACCCTGATTATTGTTAAAGATTCGAGCCATTAAATTTCTGATCTTTACCAAATAAATTAAGCTTGAACAGATTGTACAAATATTTGTCATCTAGTGTTTCAGATACTTGATAAAGGAATGCTACAAAAACAGTATGATGAAATTGTTCAAAGCTATCACATTATGCGTTAAAAGAAATGATGAAAGACTAATTATGAAGAGGGTAAATTTTATAAATTAAATAATGTTTTTTCTCAATCCTTCCCCAACACCACAAAACCGCCCCAGAAGCATGGAAGGCTGTATTTCGGGTCTTTGAGCATTTCGTTTTGTGCTGCCTTCAATGATTCTTGTGCATTCTCGGTCTTCAGCCAATGAGAATAAAATAATGTCATCAGTTTTTGTGTTGCTTGGTCATTTACATCCCAAAGGCTCATAACAATATTTTTTGCTCCTGCAACAAGGAACGCTCTCTGCAAGCCGAATACACCCTCTCCGTTCATTATGTCCCCTAATCCTGTTTCACATGCGGAGAGAACAACCAAATCAGTATGTGAAAGATTCATGTTCATAATTTCATAAGCCGTAAGCAAACCGTCATCATGGTATTTTAGGTAATCAGAATCAGGATGTTTTTCAAATAATCGGACGACATCATTTGCTCCTGCAAACACAAGCCCTGAGCGTAGCAGCGGATTATTAATCATCGGATTTGTATAATCAATTTTTTTGACGTCTTTATCAAAATAACCGTGTGTTGCAATATGAAGAATTGTTGGACTATCAATCTTTTTTAAAATTCCCTCGTCTGATGAATCTCCAAGAAAAACTTCTGTATTCCATCCGTTAGCTATAAAATCTTTCGCAATGTTTCTGACTTCAATTTGCGTTTCAGGCAATTGTTTCCAATATGTACCGGATTTTGAGCGTGTCGGTGAGATTGTATCGAATGTATTTCTTTTATCGGGAAAATATGATATGATGTTTTGCCGGGAATCATTTCTATCATAATCGGGGTTCCCAAAAAATACAGCTTTTTTGACAAAATACAAAGAATTGTCTCCCTTATCAAGTAAGTCTTTTGTTGATGATAAGAGACATATATCAAGCTCGTTGAGCAAGTATTTACCATTGTTTGTGAGCAGTGTATTTAAGTTTATTTTGTTATAAACTCCGTCAACTGAAAGATAGACTTTCTTTATCCCCGATAATTTATCCTGAATTTTTCCCCAATATTCATTGTACAAATCGTTTAATTGTATTGGGAGCTTATTAATATAATTTTTGTATGTTTCAAAATTATGAATGATTGAATCGCCCGGATTCATTGCATACATGTACTTTTTATAGTATTTCCCTTCCAACTTATTGCCATTTTCCAACATAATAAATTCAGGATTATAAGAATTTTTTCTCAATATTAACGCACCATAAAAAACAGTATCGGTAAAGCCCGGCTCAGTAACTTTTGGGTTATATCGGTTTTTTATTTTGCCGTAATTTCTGAATCGTATTATCTCGACAGCGGCTTCTCCGGGTTTTAGTTTAAACTGAATTGTTTCCCAATTTACATTCTTTTTCTCATAACTTTTAGCAAAAGATTCTGATTTAAGACTGATTTCTTTCTCGAGGTTATTTGCGACATTTTCAACAGAGTCAATACTGAAATTATTTTTTTTCAGCTCTACATTTGTCATATTATATAGTTTCCCAAGAAATTCTCTGGTATATTTCCAGTTTTTATAAATACTAATCAAAGCAGAATCACCCGAACTCATTATTCTTTCTTTTATTTTTATATCCGAATTGAGAAACATTGCTTTTTTTGAAAGCTGATTATCGTATATATCTTCGAGAATTTTTGGATTGTCTTTTGCTCTTTTAATGGCAAAAGAATTGAATCTTTCAAAATAATCACTCATTGTATTCCAAAATAATATCTTCTCTTTTTCACTAAGCGAAGGGAAATAATTTATAAGAACTTTTGAATAAGCTTGTAGAGCTTCTTTATAAAGATGCTCGGCTTCAGATGCCTCATTGATAATTTCATAAAAGGATGCCAAATCGCTTAGGTCTTTAGCAATATTAGGATGGTCGACTTTGAAGAAATTTTTGTACATAGTTAATGATTCTTTTAACAGTGTCTCTGCAACTTTATTGTTTCCTTCATTAAAATAAAAAGTAGCCATATCATTTAAACATTGTGCTAAGTAGGGATGACCTGTTTTAAATAGACGTCTATACATCGAAACAGCTTCTATAAAAAGTAGTTCAGCTTTCTTATAGTTCCCTATTTTATTATAGAAAACAGCTAAGTTATTAATACTCATTGCTAAGTTAGCATTGTCTGTTTTGAATAAGTTCCTTCTCATTTTCAAAGCCTCAATATATAGAGGTTCTGCTTTTTTTATATCATCCGTTTGATTGTAGAACATAGCTAAATTATTTATGCAATTAGCTAAATCGGGCTGATCTTTTTTGACAAGCCGTCTAAACATTGCAAGGGCTTCTATATAAAGTGATTCAGCTATATTATATTCGCCTCTTTCATCATAAAAAGCTGCCATATTATTGATAGTTTGAGCTAAATTCGCATTATCGGTTTTATATATTCGCCTATACATTCTTAGAGCTTCAAGATAAAGAGGTTCTGCTTTTTTATAATTCCCTAGAATATGATAAAGTAATGCTAAATTATTTAAACTTTGTGCTAAATCAGGATGGTCTGATTTGAACAGACGTTTTCTCATGTTAAGTGCTTCAATAAATAACATCTCTGCTTTTTTGTAATCACCCCTTTTAAAATAATAGAAAGCAACACTATTAATTATTGCAGCATATTCAAAATTATCTGTTTTAAATAACCTTCTGCACATTTCAAGTGCTTCTATGTAGAGTGGCTCTGCCTTTTGAAAATAACCTCTTTCGTCATAAAAAGCTGCCATATTATTAATGCTAATAGCTAATTTCAGATTATCAGATTTGAAAAGTCGTCTATACATTGCAAGGGCTTCAACATAGAGCGATTCAGCCTTGTCATATTCACCTCTTTCATCATAAAAATATCCCAAATTGTTAATGCTATTTGCTAAAGTAGAATTGTCAGTTTTGAAAAGTCTTCTATACATTGAAAGGGCTTCGTTATAGAGCAACTCTGCATGTTTATAATCACTTCTTTCATCATAAAAAACAGCCAAATTATTCAAGCAATTAGCTAAGTCTATATTATCAATCTTAAATAATCGTTTATACATTGCAAGAGCTTCAAGATACAACGACTCAGCTTCCTTATATTCACCTCTAACATCATGTATAACACCTAATGTATTAATTTTATTAGCTAAATTTGTATTATCACCTTTGTATAAGATCCTACAAGTGTTAATGCACATTTCCTGATATAATAAGGCCGAATCCAAATTACCTATATTATAAAATATCGAGGCAATAATACCAAGTGCATTAGCATAATTCGTATCCAACTTCCCAAACTCCTTCTCTGCTTGTGCCAGAGCCTGCTCTGCTTTAGGGAGTGCAGACTGGTAGTCTTCGTTGTTGATGAAAGCACTTGCACTGTCATATAGAGTATGCCATGCCTGCGAACGGGCATTGACACAGCATAATACAAAAATAATAACTGTAATAATTACTTTGATTGCCTTCATTATTTATCAGCAGCAGCTATTATAAATTATCAATTGCAGAGTTCCATCATTTGATAAACTTCGGTATCTATTTTTTTATAAATATTATTCAGATTTTTCCTTTTGTTGGTTGCAATTTCTTTTGGCTTCTGCTCAATGTTAACATCAATGCATTTGGTTCCGCTGTTTATTTTGAAAATTAATCTTTCTTGTTTGCCTCCACCTTTAGCAGAGCCTGTATTGATGACCCATTGCGTAATAACGGATTTATTATTGACTTTGTTCTCGATGCTAACACCGCTATCTTTTAACACTCCAGTAATGACTGAAAAAGCAGCTTCCAATTTTTTGTTATTGATTGTCGTATCTTGTGTTCTGCCTCTTTCTGAATATATTAAAGGTATTGATTCGAGCTTAAGAGTTTCGATTTGATTTTCTGTTTCAGCCTTTGCCAACTCCTGCTTGCTGGGCTTTTGCGATTCGGTTTGTTTCTGTTCGCTTTCAACTTTTGTTTTTTGTTTTTCAGCCACGGCTACATTTTTAGGAACATTAGAACCTGTAAATTTTATAATTAAGAAAACAGATACAGCTATTATAAATAATAAAAGTAATCCAAATTGTGGCAATAGGACATGAAATCTATCGCTTCTTAAGCGTGCATAAATATTTTGTGTGAACTTCTTAACCGGTTGCCAGATGGGAGAAAAAAAATTTCTTGTTTTTCTGCCTCCGTGTTCAGCATTTAAAATTATATTTGAAATTATCTGTTTCTCATCATCATCAGTGATTTCCATTTTTGGTATTGAATCCAAATGCTCTCTCAAAAACGAATCTATATCTTTATTTTTTCTCATATTATTCATTTTTCCACCTTTATGAATTTGAAATATAATTTTTCAGATATTTTGACAGCTTGTCTCTCCCCCTGTCGAGCCAGGTTTTCACCGTGCCTTCCGGAACCGACAATTGACCGGCTATTTCCTTGACACTCAGCTCAGAGTAATAATAAAGTATAATTACATCCTGATAATTCTTGTTCAACTTGCCGATTGCTTCTTTGATAGCTTCGCTTCTTTCGCAGTTCAGATGCAGAGTTTCAGGATTATTGTGATTTACTTTGCTATCGGGAACACTTTTTAATATATCATTACTCTTCTGAACTAACCTGTCTCTCCGCTTCCACACAAGAGCTTCGTTTGTAGCAATAGTGAAAATCAGGTTATTAATATTCCCTTTATCGGTGTCAAACCTGTCACCATTGTTAATCAATTTTATCCAGGCATTTTGCATAACATCCTTTGCATCGTCATAATCGGCAACAATACGATAAATTATTTTGAAAAGCCAGGGCTTAACTATCCTGAACAGCTCTTCAAAGCTTTGCCTGTTGCCGTTATCACGAAAATCAATGAACAATTGATTCTCGATTGTACTATTATCTGAAATCATATATTCACAACACTTACATCCGGTTTCAAATATTAATCGGCTGTAATTAAGAAAAGTTAAATAATGCCAAACCCAAAAAGAAACTTATGAAAATTTTATAAAAATCGCAAACCCCAGAAAAAATTTTTGAAACCGAAGAGGTGGGGTGTGAATATATAGGAGAAAATAATTAATATTTTTAAAGTTCACAGGAGTTGTTATGAAATCATTCAGGAGTTGTTTACTATTAGTACTTTTCATCTGCTATTCTGACTTATTAGCAAGACCAAATGAAATTTCAAAGCCTTTAAAATTACAATACCTGGATTATGAAAATGCTATAGAATTTTTAAAACTGGGTAACTCGTGGAGAGAAGCCCAAGATTATGATAATGCAAAATTTTATCTCGATAAAGGTTATAATATGATTCAAAAATATAATAACGATTATTGGACAGCAGTGGCTTATGAATATTATGGTTATTATTATAGAGACATTGGTGACAAAGAGCAAGCACTCGATTATTTAGAGAAAGCTTATGAAATATTCAGACAAATAATAACGTTAAAAACAGGTAGTCCAACTGCGGTTCTTACTACAATCAATAATTTGAAACGAAATATCTATCATACTCCTGAAGGAGGAGATGGTCAAACACCACCAGATTCGACTATTGCTGGATATAATGACTATGATTCAAGGTTAACATCTCTGGAGAGAAAATATTTTCAACTGAGCAATAAAGTTGATGATTTAGATAATAAGATTGACAATGTTAATAATCGTATTGACAATTTAGGAGGCCAGGTCAATGAAATTGGAAATGAAATAAAGAAAATAGAATATAATATTGAAAAAATTTGGAATAAAATAAATGGCTCTACGCCACCCCCTGTAGTTAGGGGCAAAGCAATATCAATGCTTGGTGTAGGATTTGGTCCAACTTACGGAATAGGTGAAACGAGATTTCCTCCCATTAGCATTTCTATGAACTACAGGGTGTCAGATAATTATGAAGTTGGTTTATTCCTCGGTTATTCAAGCGAAATGTATCAGACGATTAAGTTTGATTATAGAATTATTGGTTTGAGATTATTGTACAGAATGTGGCAAGGAGATAACTGGGATATTTCAGCAAGCCTGCTGGTGGGATATAATAGCTTAAGTGCTAATGAACCGTTAACAAGTTTAAATGTTTCACAGAATAGTGTGCTTTACGGCGGTATAGTTGATTTCAGATATTTGTTTACACAAAACGTTGGAGTATACCTTGAGACAGGATATGGATTGTCCTATGCCTCAGGTGGTGTTGTGTTTAATTTTTAATTGGGGATTAAAATGAGAAGTTTGCATATCATTTTTATAATATTATTAGTAGTTTCTTGTAAGAAAATTGATAATATAACTGATAATGTTACAAAAAATCCTGTCGCTGATTTCAATTATCAAATTGAAAAAATTCCTGCTCCATGTGGGGTAAATTTTTACAATAAGTCTGTGAATGCGATAAGTTATTTGTGGGATTTCGGAGATGGTCAAACATCAACTGAGCAAAATCCGTATCATATTTTTCACACTGGTGGTGACTTTATAATTACTTTATCAATTTTAGGAAACGACAACAAAAACTATTCAAAGTCTCAAACAATAACTATTACAAAACCAACTGTTTTTGGTATCCAACAAATCACCGTAAAACAAATACCTGAATTTAAACCGGATGGTTCAACTTGGGATACAGCTTATAATGAAGAATTTGGTATGGTAGATGTATATGGTAGTCCTGATATTTTCATCACATTAAAAAGTGGACATTCTACTATTATAAGAACTGAAACCTGGCAGGATATCACAAATTCTGATCTCTCAAATACACCCGTATTTTGGTTAACATTAACTGACATTACTGATTTAAATTCGGATTTTACTTTATCATTGAATGACGATGATGTTAATAATTATGATGTTATGGCATCATTTACATTTAAGCCAAATGATTATTCGACAGGATATAATGCTTATCCTACGGAAATTACTTTTTCAAATAATCAAACAAATATTCTTTTATCAATAAAATGGGAATAACATTGTTGATTTAAAGAAATTAACTTGGTTGGAAAGATGTATAATTAAATAAAATATAGATTATTAAATGAAAATTTCGATGAAAAACAAACCATGCATTTTGTTATTGGCAATGACAATATTATTCTCCTCCTGTGCTTCGCCGGGATATGGGACATTAATTACGGTTCAAAAGACTCCGGGGAATTATGTCGTAAATATACCTCAGAACAATGATGTGAAGTTCAAAAAGGAAGGGAGCGGCTCGGTCTATACTATATTATGGCTTTTCTCTTTTGGCGATGCAAGCATATCCTCTGCAATGGAGGACGGAAACATTGTCAGGTAACATCATGTTGATAACCAGGTCATTGATATTTTAGGACTGGTGCATGTTTATACGATACATGTTTATGGGGAGTGAAGAAAAATTTGATAGATATTAATTCTCACTGAAAAGTTTTAATAATCAATTTAATTATCATAGGTTTATTATGAAAAAAAATTTTAAATTGTACTTGGCAATTCTAATTTCAATAATAGTTTCAATATTGAATTTGCAGGCTTCCTTTAATGAGCATTTTATAGTAGGAAACTTAAGAATTGGGTCACAAGTTTTCATTGAGAACAAAGGTCAGTGGCCACATGAGGTAAAATACATGGCAAAGCTTAACGGTTTGAATTGTTGGATAACAAGTAGTGGTATTGTTTATGATTTCAATAAAATCGAGAAATCACATATTAAACTCGATGATAATAAATATCAATATATGAATCCAATGACTAAATTTGAGGATACGAGTAATTTGAAAATTAAAGGGCAGGTTATTAAAATGGAATTTGAGGATCTTAAAAATTCCAGGATTTATATCCCACAGGAAAAACAAAAAGCTTATTATAATTATTTTATAGGAAATGAACATTCAAAATGGACTTCTAATGTTCATCTATACAAAGTTGTAATTGTAAAGGATGTTTATCAAAACATTGATTGCAGATATTATTTTGATGGAAGTCATCTTCGATATGATATGATTGTCAATCCGGGTGCTGATATTTCTCAAATTAAGATGTTATTTAATGGTCAGGATGGTTTAAGAGTAAATAACAAGGGTGAAATATCATTACAAACTTGTCTTGGCGAAATAAGGCAGAATAATATTTATGCCTATCAGGAAGTCAATGGGAATAAGCATGAAATAAAATGTAAATTTCGAATTGATGTTGATGGTAAAATATTTTTTGTTGCAAAAAAATACAATAAAAAATTACCACTAATTATTGACCCATTGGTATGGTCAACGTTTGTTGGAGGCACAGATCATGATTATCCTCGCTCAATATGTTTGGATTCTTTCAATAATGTTATTATTGGTGGTTATACTAATTCGGCTGACTACCCTACTGTTATTGGTTCTTATAACAAATCAATTAATGGGAATAAAGACATTTTTATTAGTAAACTAAATTCGGAAGGCACAGACCTGATTTTTTCAACTTTTATCGGAGGCAAAAATGATGAATGGTTTGCTTCAATGAAAATGGATAAGTATCAAAATATATACTTTACAGGACATACTTATTCCGATAACTATCCTACATTAAATGCATATAATGATTTTTACAATGGTGGTGGGGATGTTTTTATTACAAAACTAAATTCAATTGGAACAGGACTAATATTTTCAACTTTTTTTGGTAGTAAAGCACTGGAAAAATCTAGGGGCTTAGCTCTTGATAAAGATTTAAATATATATATAGCTGGAGTAACAAATTCGTTGAGTTTCCCAACAACTGATAGTGCCTTATTAAGAAGTAATAATGCTTATTTTACAGGATTCATATCAAAATTTAATCCAGATGCTTCCCAGCTTATTTATTCAACTTATTTTGGAGGTAACAATCATGATTATATAAACGACATAGCGGTTGATAATGAACAGAATATTTATATTGTTGGTGAAACAAATTCCAACAATTTCCCAACATCTAGCAATGCTTATCAGAAATATTTATTTGGAAAGAATAATCATTTGGATGCTTTTGTATCAAAAATAAATTCTTCTGGCACAAATTATATATTCTCGACTTATATTGGGGGTGAAGGGAATGATAATGGCAGAAATATTGTTATTGATGATTCAAATAATATTTATATATCTGGATTTACTGACTCAAAACTTTTCCCTGTTACGAATAATGTACTTGGTCCAGTAAATAATAGTAATATTGATAATGATTGCTTTATAACAAAACTTAAAGCTGATGGTTCCGATCTTATTTATTCAACATACTTTGGTGGTTCTGGTAATGATTTGAATGGAGCTGGAGGCGACACAGAGGATAGATACAAATCTAATATTTTAATCGATAGATATAAAAATGTTTATATATGCGGTTCGACTAATTCAAGAAATCTTCCTGTAACTAATGATGCTGTTCAGCCTCAAAATGCAAATACAAATTATTATGATTCATTTATTTGCAAAATAAATCCATTTGCATCAGATATATTATATTGTACATTTCTTGGTGGAAAAGGCGATGAAATTGCACCTTTTATTTCTATTGATACTTCAAATAACATATATATATGTTTTGGGACTGGTTCAAGCGATTTAAAAGGAACACCTGGATCTTATAACCAAAACTTCAATGGAGGTTTTCTTGACTCTTATGTTGCTAAAATATCTCTATCAAAGCCTTCATCAATCAAAATTATGACTCCCAAAAAAGGAGAAGAATATGAGACTGAAACAACTTGTACAATTTCTTGGCAAGTTGATAATGTTAAAAAAGTGAGGATTCAATACACACCTGATTATTCGATAACATCACCAATATGGTACTATATTGATGAGGTTGATGCTTTAATGGGAACTTATAATTGGACAACACCGGATAGTTTGAGTTGTAACTTTAGAGTAAGAATTTCTGATGCAGATAATCCGGCGATTTATGCAGAAAGCGAGTCATTTTGTGTAATTAATGGAATTGGTTTTCGTCCAATACCAGATGGTTTTAGTTTTCCAAATGATATAAATATGTGGCCTGAAAGTTGGTGGTCAGGTAATTGTATAAATCAGCCTTATGACGATTTTACTTTTAGAATTTCAGCAGGTTATTTTCATAATGATATTATACCATGCAATATCTTCCCTGACTGGCAATTATTTGTTCAAACTTTCGGGTATGATTATGCTTATAAATTCAAACCTTATAATCCGTTGGCTATTTGGAAATGGAAGGCACTAACAGGTAATTGGGGGGGTTCCTGTTATGGATTTACAACAGCGAGTCTTTTATATTATTGTAATTATTTAGAACTTCCTTCAAATTACAATCACACTTATGAAATACCGATTGATGACATTAGTAGGGAATTAATAAATAAATACTTCTTATATCAATATAGTTCTGTATATCAAAATTTTATAAAGAGTGTATGGTATAATACACCAGTACAAACCGTTGAAACACTAAAAGCAAGTTTTGCTAAGGATAGAAGAAATAATCAGGGATTAAGCTATTTTTGGAAAGATAATAATAATAAATGGAATGGTCATTCAGTAGTTCCGTATAAAATTGTTAGCGCTAATAATGAACAAACCGGGGATAATATTGATTCTGTCTATATTTACGATAACAGGTACCCGGAAGATTCAACTCAATGTATTTTAGTAGATGAAAATCAAAATTACTGGATAAATATTAAATATCCGGATGAATATGGAGTTAATTTTGGATTAGTACCTGATATTGATATTGAATCGTACAGTCAACCAATACATCCGGGTGTTAAACCTAATATAGTAATTACGGATAAAAATGATAACGATAAAATTTTATCGGATTCAAATTTTTATAGTGTTTACTTTAATGGCAATTCCGACATGACATTAAAAAATACAAACAATGAAGTCATTAATAGCAGTATTCCATTCAACAATCAAATCCCCGGGGCTATACCAATTTTACCAATAGCCAATAATGAAACTTCCGTAATAGGATTTAATATACCGGAAATTGGCAATGAAAGTGTCTCTTTTGATTTTAAACCGCAAAGTAATGAAAAAAATTATATGATGTTAATTGGAAACCAAATTGCATTTCAAAGCAATTTTCAATCAAATTCTTCCAACGATAATAAAAAAATTTTTATTGACCAAAAGACGGATAGCGTCAACATATATACACAATCCGATGATAATTATTTCAGTGCTTCATTCATCTATAACAACACAAAAATAACTCATATACTTAATTCTACCTTAAAATCAAATGATACTTTGAATTTTAAAATATTGAATAATGGAAATAGCATTAGAATTTTTAATCCTAATTCATCCAAGACCTATGATTTATTTCTTAATAATTTTGGGAATAATTTAGATACAATTATGCTTGAGGGATTAAAATTAAATAATGATGAAACGCATGAAATATCAATAAAAAATTGGAGTAATCTTCAACAAGATACTATTAGTCTAAAAGTATATAAAGGCATGGTTCCATCGCCAATAAACTTGTATAAAGATACATGTTTGAACTGCTCAATAAATGAAACTAATGATGATTATGTTATTAACAATAAATTTGAACTATATATTTATCCTAATCCTGCCACAGGTATAATCAATATTAAAGTAAATTTAGCTTATGGCTATAAGTCTGAATTTCAATTATCAAATGTTTTAGGAGATGATGTTCTACGTTTTTATGATTTAGAAGGCGGGCTAATTACCAAAAAAATTAACATGAGTAATTTCCCGTCCGGGGTTTATTTTTTAAAGATAATGCAGAATAAACAAATGATAATTGCAAAAATTATAAAGTATTAGAAATAATATGTACTATTAATTCATTTATAAGTGAAATTCAAAATATATTATCAAAAGAGGCAAATATGAAAAAGATAAGTCTGATTCTAACATTGCTGATAGTGTTTACTTTTTCCTTTTTATTTGGGCAGGAGAGCACAAGCAAGAGTTTAAATGTAACTGTTTACAATTCTAATCTCGGTGTCGTTAAGGATGTAAGAACTATGGACATCAGGAAAGGAATTACACAGGTAAGGATAACCGATGTTCCCGAAATGATTGACCCAACAAGCGTTTTGATTAAATTCAACGGTTCCGTCATCGAGCAGAATTATCAATACGACCTTGTCAATCAGCAGAAGATTCTTGAAAAATATATTGACAGGGATATAACTCTCAGTTCGGATAAGTCAACGATTAAAGGTCAGCTTCTTTCATCCAACCCGATTGTTCTTAAGGAAGAAGACGGAAGCCTTATTATGAGCCCCAAATATGACCAAATTACCGTCGGTGCTTTGCCCGAAGGCTTAATCACCAAGCCCACTCTTGTCTGGACATTAGAATCTGAGAAATCGGGTAAACAGGATGTTGAAATGACTTATCAAACTGAGGGAATGGACTGGCACGCAGAGTATGTAGCCATGCTGAACCCGGACGATTCAAAAATGGATTTGAAGTCTTGGGTCAGCGTTGATAATAAATCCGGAGCAACTTTTAAAAATGCCAATCTAAAACTTGTCGCAGGTGATGTAAACAGAGTTTATAACAGAAACGAACGAGATAACGGGATTGAATATGCGTTAGAACCTGTAACACAATTCAAGGAAAAATCGTTTTTTGAATATCACATTTATAATCTGCAAAGACCAACTACGATTGCTAATAATGAAACGAAACAGATTTCATTGTTTGATGCCAGCAATATTAAAGTTACAAAAAAATATAAATACAAAAGCGGCTATAATAATAGAAACAAAGTTGAGGTATTTGTCGAGTTTGAAAATACAAAAGTAAATAATCTCGGAATACCTATGCCGGCAGGCAAAGTCAGGTTGTATAAATCCGACGGTGAAAGCGTGGAATTTATAGGCGAGGACTTGATTGAGCATACACCAAGAGATGAAAAAGTTAAACTAAGAGTCGGTAATGCATTTGATATTATTGTCGATGAAATAATTAAGGAAGATAAATTAATTGCTGATAAGGTCTGGGAAGTGTCTTATGATATAAAAATAAAAAATCATAAAGATGAAAATATCGTTGTTGATGTTGACCGATATTTGGATTATAATTGGGAGATTTTAAATTCATCCTTACAATATGAAAAACAGAGTGCAGCCGATATAATTTTTCATGTACCAGTTAAGAAAAATGATGCAACTGTTCTGAGCTTTACAGTGAGATATACAAGACAATAAAAAATAAATAGAATTTAAGTTGTGTTGTACTTGATTAATTGGCTGAAATTACTTTTTTAGTGATTTCAAAATCGAATTTAGTAAAAACCAAGTTTA
Source organism: Bacteroidota bacterium (assembly GCA_027371665.1). Lineage (GTDB taxonomy): Bacteria > Bacteroidota > Ignavibacteria > Kapaibacteriales > UBA2268 > DAHXMP01. The sequence goes on from DAHXMP010000241.1 coordinate 14,946, forward strand.
CAAAATTATAAATTTTGCTACAAGCAAATGAAAGAAAATAAAATTTTTGTAAAAAAGCCATGCCGGAGATTGTTATTCCTCGGATTGTGGAAGAATAAATAGTTAGTCCATAAACCCCCTCCAGCATCCTTCAGCTTTAATTCCTTTTGAAAATTTATTTTCCATTCCCTCTTATAATGTCATTATATGTCGCAATTCAATATAGTTTCGCAATAAATAAAAATGTAATGAAACTATTTGAGTGGAAAAATGAAATTGTCGGTTGAAAAGCAAAATGAAATAATCAGTAAGAAAAAAAAACTCCGGGAGGCTCAGGAATGGCTCAAAAAGGAATTTGTCGGCATTGACAAGGTTATTGACGAACTGCTCTTCTTATTCGAGTCATGGTATCTGTTCAGCGATTACCAATT
>DAHXMP010000242.1 GCA_027371665.1 Bacteroidota bacterium
CCTGACACTCTCGCCGAATATTTTATAGGTCTGATTGTAAAATTCAATTATGTGTCTGTTGAGTGTTAAATGCTTTTCTATAATCACAGCTCCCAGAGCCACAGCAGCAAACGGAACTTCAATTCCTAAAGTATGGTCGGAAAATCCAACAGGCACATTGAGGATTTCCCGAATTGTGTGCATAGCTTTTAAATTAACATCTTCATAAGGAGTAGGATATTCCGAATTACAATGAAGAACCGTTATTTTCTTTTTTTCCGTTCCAGAATTAATCAGAACATTAACAGCATCCTTTACTTCTTCAAGATATGACATACCTGTTGAAAGAATGACATTTTTATTTAAGACTCCGATTTTTCTCAGATAAGGAAGGTTTGTAATTTCACCGGATGGTATCTTGATAGTATCGAGCCCAAGTTCTGTGAGCAAATCCACACTTTCTAAATCAAAAGGTGAAGAAAGAAATTTAATGTTGTTTTTTTTGCAATGTTTTATGATCTCGATATGGTCTTTTTTTGTCAATTCGAGGCTTTTCAACATTTCATATTGTGATTCATCCGAATCGGTTGTTTCCAATTGATAATCGGCTTTAGCTGCGTGCTTCGAAACAAGATTACCTGCCTTGAAAGTCTGAAACTTTACGGCATCGGCTCCCGTCCATGCTGCCTTTTCTACCAGCTTAAGTGCGGTTTCAAGCCTTCCGTTGTGATTAACTCCTGCTTCCGCTATGATGAAAACACTCATTATTTAATGACAAATTTCTTGAATAATAAAATTTCATTTCCGACAGATTGATATTTCTTTAATACTTTGAGAGCTTTACTTGCCGCATGTCCATTCCCAAAGAAATACCTGTATTTATCAAATCCTTTTTTCAGCCTTTCATAATTATTTATGATATAATTTAATTTATCATAAATTTTATTTTTATCAATTTCACAGTCAAAAACATTATTTCCCCTGAACCTGTCAACCTGCCTGCAACCAATGTTTAATGCGGGTATTTTGTAAAGGCATGTTTCAATCAGCCCGCCGCTTGAATTACCGGCTACAATAACATGGAAATTTTTATACAATGACAATATTCTCTCAGTTCCGAGATTCGGAATTATTTTAATTTTTTCGGATTGTTTCATGTTCTGAATAAAAGGCAACAAAAGCTTGCTGCCCGGGTCATTATTGGGATATGTCATTATAATTTTTAAGCTTGTTTTTCTAACTGCGTTCAGAACCATTTTAAATTCATCCAGGTTTTGTTTGGGAGATTTTGAATGTGCAGAATGATAGGTAAATAAAATAAATTTATCCGTCGGATTAATTGATAGTTCCTTTGAAAGCTGAGTTTTACCCGGAAGCATACCTGCTGAATTATAATCATAGCTTAAAGTGCCGATATTATGAATCCTCCATTTTTCCTCACCCATTTGTTCGATTACCCTGCCGCTCTTTACATTATTCACAAAATGGAGATGTGCAATTTTCGTGATTGAATGTCTGATGCTTGTATCGAAATACGGCACATTTGTTATGTCTCCGCCATTGATATGTGCGACAGGAACATTCATAAAAAATGAAGCTAATGCAAATGAAAAAGGTTCAATCCTGTCTCCCATAACTATTGAAAACTTGAACTTATTATTCAAATGTTTAATGCTGTAACCATAAATCCTTCCTAATGATTCTTTGTAGGGGTCCTTCAAATCGTTAAGTTTAATTCTATGAATAATACATTTGATTTTATATTCTGCCAATTTTTCTTCGATTTCATTAATCGTGTTCCATGGAGGAAGAAGATGTGCTCCGGATACGAAAAGTTCGATTTCAAAACAATCTTTAAGTTTTAAAATCAAGGGGAATAAATATCCAAAACCCGCTCTGTTCCCTGTAAATACCGCTACTCTATTTGAATTTCCTTCTCTCATTATAATCTTTTTTGTATAAATAAATTGTAAAATCATGCGGCAGATAATCATGCCTGATTACCGCGAAGTCTGATATTTTTTGCACCTCATTCAATACCTGCGACGAAGAAAACGAATAAACATGTTCCGCATATTCAGAGTTTTTCGGCTGTGAACTTATCATATTAGTTGCCACTCCTACATTGCATATTGAATACATTTTCTTAATCATTCTCATAGCAAATTCATAATTATTTTCAACTTTAACGGTATGAATCCCAGAAGCAAGGACATAGTCATAATTTTCAATAGGTGAATTTAAAATATCAATAAGTCGCAAATCCAAACCGGGATGCTTCTTTTGTGCAATCTCCAGAACCGTCGGTGTAATGTCAACACCGGTATATTTAATATTCTCAAATCTATCCTTCAAAAAATCATACAAATCTGCAAAACCACAGCCCACATCGAGAATGCTCTTCCCATTTAAATCACCTATTTCCGAGAGAATCGAAAATCGCAGCAGTTGAGTATTTTCGCTTCCCCAGTCAAGAGTCCTGACACTCTCGCCGAATATTTTATAGGTCTGATTGTAAAATTCAATTATGTGTTTTGTTTCTTCCATAATCATCTGACTTATAATAGCACTCAATTCCGTATATTTTCCCAAAATATTTTTCTAGAATTCTCCAAACCCTGGAAGAAGAACATATCAAGGCAAGCAAGCCCGCTAACAAAGTTAAATCCCGATAATTGTTCGTATTCGGGATGTGAAAACTCCTGCCATAAAATATTAATTCCTTCTTTCCAGCAATCATCTGCAACTTCCTGCATGTAAGACATCGCTCCTTTTCCGCTTAAATAAACATTTGCATTAACGCTTTTACAAAGCTCCAAAATTAGTTTTCCCTTCTTTTCATTGGTTACAAATTCCGAGGCTCTCCTGACTTCGGTTTTTATATCAAGATATTTCATAGCAAAAATCATTGTCTCGAGAATAAA
>DAHXMP010000245.1 GCA_027371665.1 Bacteroidota bacterium
AATGAAAAGCGATTTTTCCTTCCATATAATTAGTAATTCTATATTATTAATTTTAGACTATGACAAAAATTAAATGCTAATATATATCTAATTTTTATAAATAACAATTACTTATTTCTGATGTTTTTTGTATGGCTGTAATTTACAGTTATCTACGCCCTTCTCTTCAAATGATAGACATAGGCGAGAACCTGTGCGACGGCTTTGAATAGGTTTTCCGGGATTTCCTGCTCGACTTCGACTTTATAATAAATAACACGGGCAAGCGGCGGGTCTTCGATAATAGGCACGCCGTGTTCCTCGGCGATTTGGCGGATTTGGAAAGCAAGGTAATCAACGCCCTTAGCAATAAGTTTTGGTGCGGACATTTCATTGGATTTGTAGCTGAGTGCCACTGCAAAGTGGGTAGGATTTGTAATCACTACTTCCGCTTCCTGGACTTTTTTAAGCATGAGTTTACGCAGTCGGGAACGCATAATCGAACGAAGCCGCTGGCGGATTTTCGGGTCTCCTTCAGTCTGCTTGACTTCTTCCTTAACCTCCTGCTTAGTCATTTTCATGTCTTCCCTGAATTTGTATTTCTGATAGAAGAAATCAGCAATAGCAATGAGAATGTAAACCAATGAAATTTTAATTAAAAGCTCAAAGCAGACACTGACCATAAATGTCCCGACGTCAGCAAATGGCCTTTCCATTAAACCAACTGTTTCCTCAGCCTTGCTTGCCAGTACCTGGTAAACTATAAATCCGAACAATATCAGTTTGGTAAAACTTTTAATAAGTTCGAATGCCGTTCTTCCTGACATAAAAATTTTCTTTAAACCGGAAAAAGGATTAAATACCTGTTTGAAATGCAAACCTTCGGTGAATTTCTTACCAGCAAAACGGAAACCGACCTGGCTAACTTCTGCCGCTAAAGCTATTAAAACAATTAACCCCATAATCGGCAGAAGCAGTTTGGCAAGAAGCAATGACATTCGATAAAATAAAGGAGCAGTCGATTCAGTAGTAATTGATATTGTTGCTGAATTTTGAAATGTGAATCTCATAAAATCCTGAAAGCCAGAAAACATTGCTCCGCCAAAGAGAAAAACCACTAACCCTCCAAGCAGCATGATTGCCGCCGTAGTGACGTCATGACTTTTTGCTACCTGTCCCCTGGCTCGTGCTTCGTTAAGACGCTTCGCACTCGCCGGTTCGGTTTTTTCCTGGCCGTCTTTGTTTTCTGCCATTTAATTCCTTAATAGTCTTTCATGTTATTATTAAACTCTACCCGGATTCAAAGTCATAATAAACTTCATAATATCGTTTTCAAATCCCTGTAATGCATACTTTGCCACCATTACAATCATTGGGGATGCTGCAAACAGAATCAGCAAACCAACAGCTATCTTCAACTGGAAACTGAGCATGAATATATTCGTTTGCGGAGCAACGCGTGCCAAAAGGGCGAGGGCTAAGTTAGTCAGAAAAATTGCAACTATTACCGGTGCAGCCATTTTGACACCCACAATAAAAACTGTTGTAGCCATTTTTACAAACATTTGAACTGAAGAATCGGTAAAAGCAAATGTCGTTATTGGTACTGCCCTGACACTGGCATATATACCCTCGATAAGAAAATGGTGCCCGTTGAGAATGAGAAAAAGCATAAGAACAACCATTTCCTGAAAGTCACCCAATATTGTCGGGCTTCCCTCATCAATATTAAAAACTGCAGCAGTAAAAAATCCAAGATCGAAATCAATAAGACCCCCGGCAACCCTTGCACCCCAAAAAACAGCATTAGCAACGAAACCGATTGATAGGCCAACCATTAATTCCTTTAGAACCAAAAGCACCATGTACCATAAGTGAAAGTCAATCACCGGCTGTTCCTGCCAGAAAGCCGTCGTAATTGAAAAGGCAAGCAGCAGGGCAAGTAAAATTTTTACCTTGTTCGGTATTGTCAGACTTCTGAAAAAGGGCCCTGCCGCAATAAATCCCATTACCCTTACAAAAAGCAGGGTGCCGATAATCAATTTCCCGGTTAATATGCTTATTGTTTCAGAATCAGGCATTTGCTTAGCAACTATCTTAATCCGGGAATCATTTTAATCAATTCTATAGTAAAAGTCTTAAGATTACTAATCATGAAAGGCAGCATCAGGATAGTTACAGCGAAGACCGTAATCAGTTTAGGAACAAATGTCAATGTCTGCTCGGAAATGGTTGTTGCTGCCTGAAATATAGAGATAATCAATCCAATAATAAGAGAAGCAAGCAAAAGGGGCCCGCTTATTATTATCACATAATAAAATGCTTCACGAACTATTTGTAAAACCAACTGGTCAGTCATTTTTTATCCTTACATTTAATAAATTTCTTAAGGTGAAATAATGCTTTTCATAAGGGAATCTATTACCAAATACCAGCCGTCAACAAGAATAAATAATAGTATCTTGATTGGCAGCGAAATCAATTGCGGTGGCAGGAGAAACATACCCAAAGACATCAACGTGCTGGCGATTATCATGTCCAGTACAAGAAAGGGAACGAAGAGGAGAAAACCTATCTGGAATGCAATTCTAAGCTCGCTGATTGTATAAGCGGGTATTATCGTCCAGGTTGAAACTTCATTAATGTCTTTCGGTTTATCCTTTCCGCTCAGCTTGATAAACAGGGCAAGATCTTCCTCGCGAGTATGCTTGAGCATAAATGTCCTGAATGGCTTAACAATATTATCCAAGGCTTGCTGTTGAGTTATTTCATCCCTCATATAAGGCTGTATTCCTTCATTATTTGCCTGGTTTAATACCGGCTGCATAACGAAGAATGTAAGAAACAAAGCAAGACCCGCAAGCAACTGCCCGGGTGGCTGGGTTGATGTTCCTATTGCCTGCCTCAGAAAATGGAAGACCACGATAATCCTTGTGAAACATGTCATCATGACAAGTATGGATGGAGCAAGAGCGAGAACCGTAATAATTGCAAGAATTTGAAGCGTCATCACAAGGTCGCCGGATTTTTCTCCTTTATCCACCGAAAGTGAGATTTTTGGGATGGTGATGTTAGTGGGCAATTGCTGGGCGCGCAGGCTTATGCTGCTCAGCAATAATGCGACAATTCCCGTAATAAATAATTTATTTATTTTCAATTAGTTGTCTTATTTTATCATATTTTATTATTTTTCAAACTTTAAAACAATAGATGTGCCAAAGATAGATTAAAAAAAAAGAAAAAATATGTAAGCATAAGTCTTAAATAATAAACGACATAATCAGACTAAAAAAATTTAAAATTTTAAATGTAATACGACGTTAAAAAAACATGTTCAATATAAGCCAGATGTTTATTATGAAACAACAATTTAATACAAAATGAGACTTTCAAACGATAAAAAAGTAATTTTTGCATCCAGCTATTCGATTTTTATCGGGGTTTGCATAATTGCACTATGGTCTTTCTTTTTTGCATTCAGATTTGTTCCTGAACATAAAATCTCGATTTATGCATTGTTAATTTCCGTTATTTCGATATGGGGAGGAATACTTTTGGCGCTTGAAATAAAATTCGGAAAACAAATATGGTACCTATCCTCGATATTATTGATTTATACTTACCTGCGGAGCATGATATATGTTATAAAGGAAAATATCGTTGCCCTGGCAATTGTCATTGCACTTCTTTTGCTGATTTTGATTTGGAACATTTACTTAATATCAAGATTCACACTGAGCAACAGAAGCAAAATGCAAGAGAAATAAAACTAAATTTGATAAATTTGCAGAAAGAGAAATTATGGAATACAAAGAAGAAATAGAAAAATCAGGCAGGGTATTCGAGAATTTAATCGAATATATTGGCGAGTCGTCTATAAATCAAAAAGAGCCTGTGAAGCCTGTATTCAAGACAGAGGATTTTTGCTTGTATAATGATGATTGCCTAAAAGTGATGGCAAAATTTCCCGACAATTATGTTGATATGATTTATGGAGACCCGGATTATAATGTCGGAATAAATTATGCTGGGAATAATTAAACAACTTTTTTTTAACCATTTTATAACAATGTAATTTTTATGGCAATGTTTATACAAAAAATATTATTAGTGCTTTAGAAGAAAAGCATGGAAAATTAAAAAGACTTGGTGATGGATATTCTTTATATTTGATTCCAGCGATTGATGTTATAGTATATTTCAGGTATTCAAAAATTTCAAAAGCAAGTAAAAATATTTTAAAAGCATTTTTGGTCTTCGTAGGGAAGATATTTCATTGATGCAAAGTAAGAAATCTTTTATTTGTTTGATAACCGACGATGAAACAAAAAATCTTTTCATTCCTTTTCAACAATTCGAATCATATTTTTTTGAAACAGTTCCTTCACGTGATGGTCAATATAAAACACTTTCCTTTTTTAAACCAACAGGATCTGAAATTTATTTTGCGGGAATTGGAAAATTTAATGCAGAAAATTATTTTAGTTTAGACGATATTTTAAATATTACACAAATAAAAATATCTATCCCTGAATTGTCGCATACTCAAATTCAGTCACTTATTGGTTCAATTGGAATTAGAAAGGGATATAATATTTGGTATCCCGAAAGTGATAAACAAAAAATTGATTCTAATATTGTTGATTATACAAGAATAATAGAAAAATTGCCTTCTTTTAATAAAGACATTGATCATATTATTTCTGAAATAGATGTTATTTGGCTTGACAAATCAAAACCAATTTCTTTTTATGAAGTTGAACATTCTACTCCAATATACTCAGGTTTATTAAGATTTAATGATGTTTTATTGACAATTGCTGGTGCTGATAATTTTAACATTGTTGCAGATAATGAAAGAGAGAGTAAGTTTGGTAAAGAAATTAATAGACCGACTTTTAAACAAAACAAATTAATTGAAAAAGTAACTTTTCTTGATTATGCTAATGTATATAATTGGTTTCATAATTTGACGGGTAAATATTATGGGTTATGAGAATTCTTCTTTGCAGGGAACTTGAGAGAAAGTATATAAGTTGCGAAATACATCCCGATTATTATAATATGATACTTGACAGGTTAGATAATAATGGGTATATTCGCGATGAATACAGGCTTGATTTTATCAAAGATAAGAATAAAAAGGATGCTAAAAATAAAGTAACGATTTTTGATTTTATTTAATGCCGACAATCAATTCCTTCCCCAAACCTTGACTTATAATTTTATACAGGGTGGATAGCTGGATTTCGCTTTTACCGGATTCGATTTTCAAGATGTAGCTCTTTTTTTGTATTTGTGCGTTCTGCAAGTTCTTCCTGGGTCAGATGTGCTTTCTTTCTTGCTTCTTTAAGCATGGCACCTAACTTGAAAGCCATTGATTCGGAGTCGAAGCGGTCTCTTTTGGTAGTCCCTTTTTTCCCATATTGTTTATTAAGGTGTTCTTCAAATGTTTTTATATTTTTCATTTCTACCTCACCTTAAATGTGGTCATTGCTATAATGGCGAGCATTATTGCCATAATATAGAATCGAACGACGATTTTGGATTCATGCCAGCCTGATTTCTCGAAGTGATGATGTAACGGGGCTATTTTGAACAATCTTCTCGGCTCTCCGTAGCGTTTACGTGTGTATTTGAAATATGAGACCTGGAGAATAACGGAGACTGTTTCAGCAAAGAATATGCCTCCGAGAATCGGAAGAAGAAATTCTTTCTTGAGTAAAACGCAGAGACAGCCGATTGCTCCTCCGAGTGCGAGCGAACCTGTGTCACCCATAAAAACCTGTGCCGGATAAGCATTGAACCAAAGGAAACCGAGCGAAGCTCCAACAAGAGCAGAGCAAAAGATTACCAATTCGTCAGTTCCGCGGAGATATATTATATTCAAATATCCCGAGAAAACATAATTACCAGTAACATAGCTTATGATACCAAGAGCAAGAGCAACTATTCCGACAGTTCCGATGGCTAATCCATCCAAGCCGTCTGTCAGGTTTACTGCATTTGAGGTCGCAGTAATGATGAAAACAACAACGGGTATATACATGAAATTAAAATCGAAATTGAAATTCTTTGCGAAGGGTATCGTTGTCAATGTCCTGAAATGTTCAAATGTTTTGGAGAATATATCCGGGAAAAAATAAATAGTGCAGCCGACAATTAGCCCAATTGCAATTTGTCCGGCGAGTTTATATTTGCCGATTAATCCTTTAGGAAATTTTTTTACAACTTTAAAATAATCGTCGAGAAATCCTACAGAACCAAGCCAGACAGTAGTCAGTAATATCAGAATTACATAAATATTGAGCATGTCAGCCCAAAGCATTGTGGGAAGAAGCACAGCAAGAAGAACTATTAATCCCCCCATTGTGGGTGTACCGGCTTTAAGGTTATGGTTCCCGATACCGTTCAATTCTGCTTTCGATTGTTCGCCGATTTGATTTTTCTTCAGTTTCCTAATAATGACAGGGCCAATGAAAAAGCTGATTATTAGTGCAGTGATGGCTGCTGCCGCGGCACGGAAAGTTATGTACTGGAAAACCCCGAAGCCCGGCGTATGAAGCGTGTTCCTAATCCATTGTGCAAGATAGTAAAACATTTCTACCCTTTAGTTTTTAATTCATTAATAATTGTTTCCATTGACATGCCGCGGGAACCCTTGACGAGCAAGATGTCCCCGGCTTGCAGTTTTGTTTTTAATTCATTAGATATTTCTTCCTTTATCTCAAAATGCTTGATGGCAGAAGTGTTTGCTGCTTTTTCATAAGCTATTTTCATTTCCTTGCCAAATAAATAAGTAAAATCGGCAGAAATTTTTGCCCTTTCGAGTATATTACAATGCTCAGCAAACGAAGCTTCACCCAATTCTCTCATGTCTCCAAGAACTGCAAATCTCCTTCCTTTTGAATCAAAATCCTTCAGAGTTTTCAAAGCCATCTGCATAGAATCGGGATTTGCATTGTAGCAGTCATTAATGAGAGTAATACTTCCAACATGCTCTAACAACATTCGTGCATAACCGTGTGCTTCTTCCGGCTTATAAGATTCAATGCCGGTAATAATTTCTTCCCCATTCATTCCGAAAGAAATTCCGATAGCAACGGCAGCTATTGCATTCAGTGCGGTTGTATAACCTATTGTTTGAAGTTTTGCACTAAGTTGTCTTCCTTCAATCGTGAATTTCAAAACGGGATGAAGTTCCGAATCAAATGTGATCCCCACTCTAACATCCGCTTCATCAGAAATACCGAATGAAACATATTTTTCAAATAGTCTTGAATATTGTTTCAATCTTGCGTCGTCGAAATTTATAAATGGCAAACCGTTTCTTTTCATAAGAAAACCGAAGAGGTAGGTTTCTTCAAGCTCGACGCCGTCGAGGTCAATGAGCTTTTCGAGATGTTCGCGGCCAATATTTGTAATTAAACCGTGAGTAGGTTCCATGATTGATGACAAAATAGAAATTTCTCCGGGCTCGTTTGTTCCCATTTCCAAAACAGCGGCATTAAATGTGCTGTCTAATTGCAAAAGCATAAGTGGAACACCGACCTGGTTATTAAAATTCTCGTGTGTTTTGAGAATAGAAAATTTTTGGGAAAGCAGATGAGCAGTCATGTTTTTAGTTGTTGTCTTGCCGTTTGAACCTCCGATAGCAATTACCGGAATATTGAAACGCTTCCTATGGTATTTTGCAAGTTTGCCAAGAGCATGTAATGTATCTTTGACGACAATTACCGGAAAAGCAACCGAACCTGAATTGTCCTTAAACCATTTTTGATTAACAATTGCGGCGGCAGCACCTTTTTCATAAGCTTCGGATATCCTGATGTGTCCGTCGGAGTTTTCACCTATTAGAGCCACAAATAATTCGCCCGGTTTTATAATTCTTGTATCAATTGAAACACCCATACAGGTCAAATTATTAGGGAAATTAATTAATGAATAGTTCCCGAACAGCGTGAGCAAATCGAGCTTATTAAATTCGGCTTTGTTTTGAATCATAAAGCAATAAAAGTTTTTACAATTTAATAAATATTAAAATTAGCTATTTCGAAGGGAAATATTAAGAAAATTATTTGAGAAAAATTGGAGAAATTTAAAATGAACATACTTGATTACACATTAAGAGGAGGCATAAACAGAATGCCTCCCCTTATTTAAGAAAATTGATTTTAAACCTTAAATGATTTATATCTTCATAATAGTAAATCTTCCTTCATGATTTACTGTTTATAATATTTACTTACTGAACTGTTTTCTTATTATGTTCAATGCACCGCCGGCTTTGAACCACTCGATTTGTGCCTCGTTGTAAGTATGGTTCAGCTTGATTTCATCTTTGCTCCCGTCTGCATGATGAAGAACCATATTTAAAGGCTGATTCGGCGAAAAGCCTTTCAATCCGAGCAGGTCAATCGTGTCGTCCTCTTTGATTTTGTCGTAATCTTCTTTGTTGGCGAATGTAAGAGCCAGCATTCCTTGTTTTTTCAGGTTTGTCTCGTGAATTCGGGCAAACGATTTAACAAGAACTACTCTCACTCCAAGATGGCGTGGTTCCATTGCGGCATGTTCCCTCGAAGAGCCTTCGCCGTAATTTTCATCGCCTACGACAATCGAACCGACACCGTGTGCCTTGTAATATCTCTGCACATCCGGCACTCCTGCATATTCGCCGGTCAATTGATTTTTGACCTGGTTTGTTTTCTCATTGTATGCGTTCACTGCACCGGTGAGCAGGTTATTTGAAATATTATCGAGATGCCCCCTGTATTTAAGCCAGGGGCCAGCCATGGAGATATGGTCTGTCGTGCATTTCCCTTTTGCTTTAATGAGCAGTTTCATTCCCGTCAAATCGTTTCCGTCCCAGGGTGCAAACGGCTCGAGAAGTTGAAGCCTGTCGGATGAAGGATTGACGATAACGTTTATACCTGAACCATCCGCTGCCGGAGCCTGGTATCCGGGGTCTTTTACGTCGAAGCCTTTTTTCGGAAGCTCTTCCCCGACAGGAGCATCGAGCATGACTTCTTTTCCTTCTTCATTAATAAGTTTGTCTATCATAGGATTGAAAGTCATCCTGCCACCGATAGCCAAAGCCGTTACAAGTTCAGGTGAAGCTACGAATGCGTAAGTATTCGGATTGCCGTCGTTACGCTTTGCAAAATTCCGGTTGAAGGAAGTAATGATTGAATTTTTCTCCTGCTTGTCTGCTCCGGCTCTCATCCATTGTCCGATGCAGGGACCGCAGGCATTAGCGAGAACGACGCCGCCTATTTTTTCGAATATGTCAATGAAGCCGTCTCGCTCGATTGTATATCGAACCTGCTCGGAACCGGGGGTAACGGTAAATTCTGATTTAACTTTCAGCTTTTTGTCCAATGCCTGCTTTGCAATCGAAGCTGAACGTGAGATGTCCTCATAAGACGAGTTTGTACATGAGCCGATTAAGCCAACATCCAATTTTTCAGGATAATCCTTTTCTTTTACGGCTTCCGCAAATTTCGAGAGGGGCCAGGCGAGGTCGGGAGTAAACGGTCCGTTAATGTGTGGCTCGAGTTCCGAGAGATTGATCTCGATAAGCTGGTCATAATATTTTTCAGGTTCGGCATAAACATCACAATCAGCCGACAGATATTCTGCAATATTCTTTGCCATATCTGCAACTTCCTTGCGTCCGGTTGCTGCAAGATAATCATACATTTTCTGGTCAAAAGCGAAAATCGAGGTCGTAGCACCGATTTCAGCACCCATATTGCAGATTGTGCCTTTCCCTGTGCAGGAAATGGAGTTTGCACCTTCGCCGAAGTACTCGGCAATAGCTCCTGTTCCTCCTTTAACTGTCAGGATTCCTGCAACTTTCAGAATCACATCCTTTGCAGAAGCCCATCCTGATAACTTACCCGTAAGCTTTATTCCAATCAATTTCGGGAACTTCAACTCCCAGGGGAAGCCTGCCATAACGTCAACTGCATCGGCACCGCCGACTCCGATGGCTATCATTCCCAAACCGCCGGCGTTTACAGTATGCGAGTCCGTTCCGATCATCATGCCCCCGGGGAAAGCATAATTTTCGAGAACGACCTGGTGAATAATCCCCGCTCCCGGCTTCCAGAAACCGATTCCGTATTTGTTCGAGACGGAAGACAGAAAGTCGTAAACTTCCTTGTTCATATCTTTAGCTGTTTCCAAATCCTTACCTGCACCGATTTTTGCAGGAATTAAATGGTCGCAATGTACAGTGCTTGGCACGGCAACTTTGGGACGTCCCGCCTGCATGAATTGCAGAAGAGCCATCTGAGCGGTTGCATCCTGCATAGCGACACGGTCAGGGGCAAAATCCACATAATCCGCACCTCGCTTGAAAACCTTCATGGGGGTTTCATGGTGCAGGTGTGCATAAAGAATTTTCTCTGCAAGGGTCATTGGTTTGCCGATTAACTTTTTAGCTTCATCAACTTTAGCGGCAAATGTAGAATAACGTTTTTTAATCATTTCGAGGTCAAATATCATCGTAGTTTCCTTAGAAAAATATTAATAAATAAATATAATTATCTTAAAAGACTGAATATGCAAATTAAAAAACAATGCTTTCTAAAGCAATTTTCGGTTGAGATTTATTTATTTGTTTATAAGATTAAATTAAGAAACTGCCTTGAATCTATTGATTCAAAGCAGATTAAGAGTGGTTATGCTGTTTGTTTGCCGAATTAATTTTATATTCCAATTTTCAATCAATCAATCCAGGATATTATTTCCGGTGCCATCTTTCTTAATGTCTTTGTTTTCTTTGACACTTTTACTTCCCTTAGCATCTTTGCACAAAACTTCTGCATCATAGCCGAGTTTTTTGATTGTATTTACAATACTTTCGCATGTAACTTTTGAGTTATCAATTTTAACCGTCAAAATCTTGCTTGACAGGTCAAGATTCGATTCGATAACCCCAAGGAGACTGTTAACATTCGATTCTATGATATTTTTGCACTCCCAGCTATAAGCCGATGTTTTAATTTCGACTTCCGAGCAATTGTTTTTATCAATCGCATGGACATTCACGGCAAATATCGCTATTATTAAAACTGCCGTTACAAGAATCTTATAAGTTAGTAATTTATTCATGATTTTACCCTCCTTTGACGGATAATTAATTTCACGTTTCAAGTATTTATACGTTAAAAAAATTTTTTGGTTTCAGGGAAATTATTAGAAAATGAAAAATAAAACATGTCATTAATTTTTTTTGGAATGATAAACATTAGTCTGTTTCGTTGAAATATCAAAAACCTGAGGAGAAACATGCACTGGTTCAGTGATTTGATTGAAAAAGCAGATGAAATGCCTCTTGAATCCCAGGAGATATTTGTCGATATAATTCAGAAGACTCAAGGAAAAAAAGCGTGAGAAATTCATTCGCCAAGTTAAAGAATCGAAGGCTGAATATAATTCGCGCAAATCTTCATCAGGCAGTTCCAAAGATTTGTTCGAGGCTTTGGATATATGAGAAAATTAACCTTGACTCAAAAATTCCTTGAAGCCTAAAAATAATTAGAAAAAAACACTCTTTAATTTATGCCACATAACAAGTTCGATTATTTCTTATCTTCTTTATCATGTGAATCTATATTGTTATGATTAACTCCTGAACCTCCCTTAGGTGGATTATTTGGGTCAAGTTTACCTTGAGTTGGATTATAACCTTTTTCATAAGGGCGATAACCCTCATCAATTTTCTGTTCATCAGCTAATAATTTTTCAGATTCCGACATTTTATACCTCACTTTTTATTTATTGAAATAATTCAATAGAAGAAATATCATCACCAATAACAATGATTCCTTTACTTCTTTCAATAGCATTTAAAAATATACCTTTTTCATCAATTTTCCATACCTCTTCGAGATATATTTGTTCCCTTGCTGGAAAAGACGATGCAAATGAATTTTTATCATATTTACCGCCGATTCTTGTACCATCTCGAAGATTTATTATTATCCAAAATACTTGTTTTTTATTAAAAACAAAATCCCAAGGTTTTAA
>DAHXMP010000161.1 GCA_027371665.1 Bacteroidota bacterium
TTACAGGCTACATTTTATAAAATTGATATGATTGTAAGCAGCGAAGCAATAGTGCTGAACTCGTTGAAATACGGGGACACGAGTACGATAGTATCCCTGTTCACTAAGGATTACGGCAGGCTTTCGGTACTTGCAAAAGGCTCACGAAGCTCGAAAAGTAAATTCGGAAGTGCCGTTCAGCCCTTATCATACAGCTTAGTTACTTTATATAAAAAGCCGCAAAAGGATTTGCACATACTCTCCTCGGCAGAGCATATCGTAATGTTTAATAACATATCCCTGTCCTACGAACATCTCGCATGTGGACTGATGCTACTCGAATCGGTCAGCCAGGCATTAGTCGAAAACGATATAAATGTCGAATTGTTTGAAATTTTGAAACAATTCCTTTTTTTGTTAAATAAAGCTGAGGAGAATCCATTTTCACTTATCACTTCATTTCAGATAGAACTTGCACATAATATGGGATTCAGTCTGAATTTTGATTATAATAAGCACAAGGCTCAACCCGATATGACATATAAAAATTATATTTTTTCTATCGAAAAGGGTGAGCTTGCAGATGGAATCCTGAAAAACGGAAAATTCGAATTCAGATTTGATGAAGAAACATACGGCAAATTAAATATCATACAGAATTCGCCTCCTGAGAAAATATCATCAATAGGTTTGAGTAATAAAAGTAAAAAACAAATTCGTGATTTTTTTGTAAATTACTTTAGTTATCATTTTGAAAAACATTTTTCGTACCGTGCATATAGTCTTCTGAACAATACAAAGTAGAATATGATATTCAACATTTTCCTGACATTACTCCTGGTTTTTATGAACGGCTTTTTCGTGGCAGCCGAATTTGCCCTAGTTAAAGTAAGGATATCAAAGCTTGAATTACGAATCCATACCGGGAGCAAAATTGCGAAAATTACAAAGCACCTGACACAAAACCTGAATGTATATCTATCTGCAACTCAGCTCGGAATTACACTGGCAAGCCTCGGACTCGGCTGGATTGGAGAACCTGTCGTAGCAGAAATCATCAAAAGTATTTTATATATTTTCGGAATTCATTTAGGTGAGCATACAATATATTCTATAGCCCTGCCGACAGCATTTGTAACAATAACGGTACTTCACATAATATTAGGAGAGCAATCGCCGAAAATCATTGCCATCAGGAAACCCGAACAGATGGCTTTAGTCGTTGCCCTGCCCTTGAGGATATTTTATTTTATATTTAGTCCTTTTATCTGGATTCTGAATACCCTTGCAAACCTGTTTCTCAGGATGTTCGGGATAGAAGCCAAAAACAGAGAACATGAATTGCACAGTGCTGAAGAAATAAGGCTCCTCCTCGAAGAAAGCTCCAAAAGCGGGATAATAAGCCTTTCGGAACATCAGTTGCTGGAAAACGTATTTGAATTTGCAGATACACCCGTCAAACAAATAATGGTTCCGAGGGGTAAAATTGTTGGGATAGAAGCGACAATGAATATTGTCGAAATACACAAGCAATTTGTGAACGAAGGCTACTCGAGGATGCCCGTCTATAAAGATTCTATTGATAATATCATTGGCATATTCTATGCAAAAGACATACTGAAGCTTAATCTGTCCCGGGATGATTTTGATATAAAAAAAATTATCCGTCCAGCATACTTTATCAATGAAGAACGGAAGATAAATGAAGTCCTGAGGAAAATGCAAAAAGGGAAAATCCATCTTTCAATTGTTCTCGATGAATTCAGCGGTACTGCCGGACTTGTAACCCTGGAAGATATAATCGAAGAAATATTCGGCGAAATTCAGGATGAATACGATGAAGAAACCCCGATTGTCGAAAAAACCGGGGATAATTCCTTCACCGTAAATGCCCTCGCAACGATAAGCGACGCAAATGATTTCCTGCCCAAACCCCTGCCGGAAAGCGAGGATTACGAAACAGTCGGTGGACTTATCACAAGCGAAGTGGGAAGAATTCCCGAAGTTAATGAAACAATCGAATTAGAAAATTATGATTGCAAAATAATCAAAAGGTCTGATCGCTCGATTGAATTAGTTAAACTGACTTATATTAAAAACAGGGATGAAGAAAATCAGGAAGTTTATTAGTATGACATTTAGAGAATTACCAGGAGAAAAGTCTAAATTAATTTCTTCACTGAAATTGAAAAAGAAAAGAGATGAGTATAAACTTTTCATTGGAGAAGGAGAAAAGATATGCAGGGAGCTTATATCAAGCCATTATGAGGCTGATTCAATAATTATAAAAGAAAATTGCGAAAAAAAAATAATAGTTTTGGCAGATTTATTTACGAAAAAAAATGTTCCTGTATATTATGCAAAAGAAAAAGTATTTAATAAAATTTGCGATGCTGTAACACCACAGGACATTGTATCAGTCGTAAAATACAATGATGACCTGCCTCAAAAAGATGAAAATTTCGTTGCTCTCGACGGAATTTCAGACCCCGGAAATTTTGGAACAATAATAAGAACAGCCGAGTGGTTCGGATTTAAACAGATAGTACTATCGCATGATTGCGTTGATAAATACAATCCGAAAGTTGTCAGGAGCACAATGGGTTCTTTGTTCAGAATGTCAATAATTCCAACTACCGATTTGACAGTTTATCTTAAGAATAACTTTCCGAAACACTCGCTTTACGGAGCAACACTCAATGCAAAGAATGATATAACAAACATTCAAAAAACAAAAAAATTCGGGCTCGTTTTCGGAAACGAATCGAGAGGCATCTCTGAAACAATGGGTAAAATTTTAAATTTTGAATTCAAAATCGAAGGCAAAAATGCAGAATCATTAAATGTAGCAGTAGCTGCGGGAATTGCATTGTTTTATTTTTCACAAGTCTAAGAACTTAATTTTCGGTTGGAATATTGAAAATAATCGCCTGAAAATAACGTTGATAATATGAAATTTTAATTAAAAATTCTTTTATTTAAAAATTCTTTGCATTATATTTGTTTGATGTATTAAGTAAAAATGAAAATAAAATAATTTATCACTATGGAACAAACTCTTAGACTAATATCAATAATTGTACTATCATATCTTATTGGTTCGATTCCTTCCGCATTGTTAATAAGCAAAAAGAAATTCGGTATAGATATTCGGGAACGTGGAAGCGGTAACATGGGAAGTACGAATGCAATTCGTGTACTCGGATGGAAATGGGGATTACTTGTACAGGTTGCCGATATTGCAAAGGGATTAGTTGCCGTTGTCGTAATAGCCAATTTACTGGGACAGGGAATAAAAATCGGTTCCGGTGAATGGTTCGAGCATATAACGATTGTAAGAACAATAGCGGGAATAAGTGCTGTGGCAGGCCATATTTTTTCGGTATTTGCTAATTTCAAAGGTGGTAAAGGTATCAATACAGCAGCAGGAATGCTTATTGGAATAGCCCCGATTGATGTATCGGTTTCGATAGGTATTTTCATAATTGCAGTTCTTCTGTCGGGATATATCTCTCTCGGCTCGATAACCGGCGCAGCTTCGATACCGCTGTCAATGATATTCAGATATAACATTTTGAAAGATTACATACCGGGATACCACGTTCTTGTTTATTTTAGTATT
>DAHXMP010000194.1 GCA_027371665.1 Bacteroidota bacterium
GGTACATGGCTCCCGATGATGGCTCCTTATTTTGGAGACAGGTCATATGGAACTACTCTTGAGTATGACTCATGCCAGGATATCATTCCTGTCGAATTAACTTATTTTGATGGACAGGTTCGCAGTTCCGGTATTGATTTATTCTGGGAGACAGCATCAGAAATAAAGAACTATGGCTTCAACATTGAAAGAGCTTTAACAACCGATAACGGTGATTCACAGTGGAAGACTATCGGATTTGTTAAGGGCAACGGTTCATCGAGTTCAATCAACCGTTACGGTTACTTTGATAAGGATGTCCAGGCTGGAAATACTTATAGCTATCGTCTGCGTCAGATTGATGAAGATGGTACTGAACACTGCGGTAACTTCTCGAATGTTGTTACTTTGACATTTGACCAACAGGGTGCATTAACACTTGAACAAAATTATCCGAATCCGTTTAATAATTCAACAATGATTAAATATACGTTGCCGGATAATAATTCAAATGTTACACTTGAAGTTCTTGACGTCTTCGGCAATGTTGTTAAGACATTGATTAACAACCAAGTCCCGGGTGAGAACTTTGTCGTATGGGACGGTGTTGATAATAATGGTAATAAGGTTTCTTCCGGAACTTACATTTACAGATTAATTTCCGGCGATGAAATCAGAACAGGAAAGATGACTTTGGTACGTTAATTCGATTAACTGCCTGAATAAATAAATAGCCCTCTGCTTAAATGGCAGAGGGCTATTTTAATTTTATTAGTTTATTATTCATTGATTACATATTTTTGAGTTATGTCAGAATCAATATTTACAAAAATTATTAAACGCGAAATTCCGGCAAATTTTGTGTATGAAGACGATGATGTAGTGGCATTGGAGGATATTAATCCTGTTGCACCGGTACATATTCTCATTATTCCCAAAAAGCCTATTCCAACTTTAAATGATGCAAGTGATGATGATGAAAACCTAATGGGTAAAATGATTCTCACAGCTAAGAAAATTGCACTTGAAAAAGGTATAGCAGAAGACGGTTACAGGCTGGTTTTTAATTGTAATGAAGGTGCAGGACAAACAGTGTTTCATATTCATTGTCATTTGTTAGGTGGAAGATATTTCAATTGGCCGCCGGGATAAAATGATAGAATGTTTTTTTTAATTAAATCTAATATATCAATCAGTTTATGGTTATATCCGACAATAAATTAATAAACGAAATTAAGAATGTTTATGAGCTAAACATCAATTCTCTCTTATATACAAAGGAACATGTTGATGAAAGATATGTGAAATCAGTAAAACTTTTATCAACCTCTAAGAAAATTATTATTTCCGGAGTAGGAAAATCAGGATTGATAGGAAGAAAAATTGTAGCAACATTTTCAAGTATAGGTTTTAAGACATTTTTTCTTCATCCGGTTGAAGCTCTTCATGGTGATATCGGATTGGTTGAATCCGGTGATTGTGCAATATTAATATCTAAAAGCGGAACATCCGAGGACATAATAAGACTTATTCCTTATCTTAAAAGCCGCATGGTTAAAATTATCGCTATAACAGGGAATGACAATTCTTACCTTGCTGTTAATGCCGATATTGTTCTCGATGGTTCGGTGAGTAAGGAAGCTTGTCCGTTTAACATAACGCCGACGACGAGCACACTTGTTGCTCTTGCAATTGGAGATGCACTTGCCATAAGTATGATGATTTATAATAATGTTTCTGTAATTGATTTTGCAAAGAATCACCCGCTCGGGCAGATTGGTAAAAATCTGACTTTGAAGGTCAGGGATGTCATGCATGCTAATGACGCGAAACCTTCAATTAAATCGAGTGCATCTTTCAGAGATGCGATTATTGAAATAACCAACAAAGGCTTAGGTTGTGTATGTGTGATTGATAATGATTTAAAGCTAAAGGGCATTATTACGGATGGTGATGTCAGGAGGGTCCTTCAAAAGTATGAAGATATTCGTGGATTAAAAGTTGAAACGATTATGACCAAAAATCCCGTTTCCATTAAACCTGATGTATTTCTTTCGGAAGCTCTTTCGGTAATGGAGCAAAGGGACAGCCAGATAAATGTTCTTCCAGTAACTGACACTAAAAATATATATTTAGGAATAATTCGCATTCATGATATTGTAAGAAGCGGATTATAAGAAAAATTTAATTAAATCATTATTTCATTTTTTTAAAAGGC
>DAHXMP010000204.1 GCA_027371665.1 Bacteroidota bacterium
ATCCGATTAAAGACTTACTGCTAGCTCTAGATGTTCAATATAGTATGTGGTCAAAAACTGAGGATACATTGACAACTGATTTTTCAGATCCGGTTTGGAAACAATATATCCAGCAGAATATGGTATTGAGAATGTACTGGAAAGATGCAATGCAGATAAGATTTGGTGCTCAATACAACCTGAATAACGACTGTGCAATTAGAGCAGGTTACTATTACGATCCGGCTCCGGCACCCGATAATACTTTAAACATTCTTTTCCCAAGCATAACATATAACACTGTAACGTTAGGAGCAAGCCATAAATTTGGCAATTTCAATATTGATTTCGGTGTTGAATATTTGATTGGTACTGAAAGAAATGTGAGCTCAAGTATAACCCCGGAATATGGTATGCCAGGCAAATACACAACAAACATCCTTGCTGTAAGCCTCGGAGCGAGTTATAGTTTCGATAAATAAAAAATTTTTTAATATTGTGAAAGAATCCACGAAAACCTTCGTGGATTTTTTTATTTTATACACGGTAAACCTTGAGCATATTATCAGGCATAACAGTTCCTGCAGATAAACCTGCAACAAAGACAACATAATCACCGGGGCTTATGCAATCAACATTCTTAATGAATTCACCAAGCCTGTTAAAGATATCTTCAGGTGGCATGTCGTGGGGAACAAGCTTAGCTTCAACTCCCCAAACAAATGAATTCATCCTTCTTTGTACATTCTCATTATCGGTTAAGGCAATTATCGGAATGTTAGGCCTGTATTTAGCAATTGTTTTTGCCGTATTACCCGAACTTGTAAGCGGGACAATCGCCGCCGCATTAATCTGCTCGGCTATGACACAAGATGCTTTTCCGATAGCGTCATGAACTTCATGAAGTTCCTCGGGGGTATGAGTATATTTTTTTTCACCGCCGTATTTGCTTTCAATAACTTTTATTATTCTGTCCATATACCCGACTGCATCATAGGGATATTTTCCGACACTTGTTTCTCCGCTCAGCATAACGCAATCCCCGCCGTCAAGCACTGCGTTTGCGACATCGCTTGCTTCAGCCCTCGTTGGCATGGGATTCTGAATCATTGATTCGAGCATTTGTGTGGCTATGATGACCGGCTTACCATGAAAATTGCATTTTTTAATTATCTCTTTCTGAAGAACCGGTACATTTTCTGCAGGAACCTCTAATCCCAAATCGCCACGTGCAACCATTATACCATCTGATTCTTTTATTATGTCTTCGATATCCTCGAATCCTTCGTATCTTTCAATTTTTGATATAACGGGAACAATCCTTCCGAATATTTTCATTGCTGTTTTCAATTCGATAACATCTGTTCCTGACCTGACAAACGATAATCCGACAGCATCTACTCCTGCCGATAATCCGAATTTCAAATCGTCGAGGTCCTTTTCACTCATCGAAGGAGCCTGGCTCGATACACCGGGAGCAATTATTCCCTTGTTATCCTTTAAAAATCCTCCCTTAACAACTTTTGTAATTATATCATTTTTCTTAACATCTTCAACCCTAAGAATTA
>DAHXMP010000214.1 GCA_027371665.1 Bacteroidota bacterium
ATGCTAATGTTCTCCAAGTTGGACAAGACAAACAATACAAGCTTCCGAGCCAGGCTTTAACTGCCGCCCCCCCAAATTAAAACATAATCGCCAATTCGGCTGTGAGAACCGATTGATACATTTTCCGGTGAATGTATAATAACATATTTATAAAATAAAACATCATCACCAAGTGCTTTTAGTCTTTTTCTCCAATAGGTATAATTATATTTTTCCCTGACATTATTTCTGATTCTTTCAAAAGTCAGACTCGTAAAATATTTTCGAAATAATAATGCAATCTTTACAAATAACTTAATAATAAAATCAATCATAATTTTTACATTTTTAATAATTAATATTCTGAATAAACTCTTCTAAATTTTCCGGAAAATAAATCGGATTAGTTCTATTCATATTTGAATTTATATAATTAATATACGTGTTCAAAATTGATTTATCCATCGGTTCAAAATATTTAAGCAATGATATGACTTTTTTTCCCGATTGTGAAGCCTCGGCTATGGCTGTTGAACTGTATCCAATAACAATATCAAAATTATTCAATACAAGTGAAGCGGGGAGAAGAGAGGGCAATATTTTTAATTCATTTTCTTTAGATAGATAAACATTATACCTTGGATGTGCCTTTATGCTGATTTCATCTGACCCGAATTTATCAACCAAAAAGCTTATTATTTCATCCATTGACTTTATGTAATTTTCCTTAGTAACAAAAAAATCAGCAACTCCGCCGCAAAGAAGAAGTATTTTTTTGTTCGGAATGTAAAATTTATGTTTTACAAATTCAGACAATTTTTTGTAATCAACTTCTAATTTGATTGTCTTTGCATTTACATCCTTTAGATAAGATTCTGTTAATTTAAGGGTCAAATGATGACCATTTATACAGGGTTGCAGCTTGGTTTTATAAACCAATCTATTTATCATTTTATATATTTTTGAATTTAAACTATAAATATTTTTTCCAACCGTTTTATAATCAATTGTACGCAAATAATAAATATTATTTCTTTTAGACAGCTCTTTAATTATCCAAAACTCGAAATCACAAAGGGCAACTAAATCAAAATAGATTTCATAGTTCTTATAAATTTCAATTTTTTCTTTAAGATATTTTTTTTGTCTTTTAATATCACGAATGCTGCATAGCAAATCATAGGGATTTTTAGGAATCAAGCTTGATTGTGGTAAATCAAAATAATATAATTTCTTTTCTTTATAAATAATTTTAAAAAATTCATATATATTTATATCCGGTGTCATTATCATAAAGTCTATATCATTCTCTATTAAGAGTGATAAAGCAGAAGGTATTGTTACATAAGATGAAATTAATATTATAATCATTTTATTCTTTTTCAATCTCCCATTTCAATAACGTGCTGAAGAAGCCTGTCCTGTTATTGCCCCGCTGGGTAGCAGTGTCGTTCATTTTAAACGAACATGCTGATTCGGTAAAATCGGCATATTTGCCTTTATCCGACATGTGGCTTATAAAATAAACATTCACGCTGTATTTACCCTTCCCGATTGTTCGTGGAGGCACTTCAATTCTAATATTATAATGCCCGGGCTTTAATTCATGCAACGAGCTTTCAGGGAAATCGAAAGTATCTGAGACAAGAACTTCAACTCCATCTTTTAATAAAGACAGATAGCCATAAATGCCCGGCACTTGTTTCCTGTAAACGCATTCCATATCAATTGTAACAGGTTCGTCACACTCAAACATATCGGAAATAGTTCCGGTTTTATTCAAGAGCCTGATACTATTCAACTGAAAATCTTTATTCAAATCATCCTGAAAAACTTTCTCGGGCAATTCGTTTTCCTCATAGATACTATTCAGGTAGAAATCAACAACCGAATTTGAATCCGAATTTTTAACAAGCCTGCCTTTGTCAATAAGAATACAGCGGGTGCATAATTGCCTGACGGCGCCCATGTTATGACTTACAAACAGCACAGTCCTGCCATCGCTTTTGGAAACATCGCTCATTTTACCGAGGCATTTTTTCTGGAACTGAGCATCGCCCACTGCAAGCACTTCGTCAATAATTAAGATTTCGGGTTCGAGATGAGCCGCTATCGCAAAAGCCAGGCGGACATACATTCCCGAAGAATATCTTTTAACAGGTGTATCAATAAATTTTTCCATCTCGGCAAAACTTATTATTTCTTCGAGCTTAATGTCAATCTCATTCTTTCTCATACCGAGAATCGCTCCGTTGAGATAAATATTTTCCCTGCCTGTTAATTCAGGATGAAAGCCGGTACCGACTTCAAGGAGGCTTCCGACTCTTCCTTTCAGTTTTATTGTTCCTTTTGTCGGCAGAGTAACTTTAGAAAGAATTTTCAGGAGGGTTGACTTGCCGGCACCGTTGAGTCCTATAATGCCGAGAATCTCTCCTTTGCCGACATCGAAGGAAACATTATCGAGTGCGAGTATGTGCTGTTTCAATTCCTTGTTATCGGATTGAAATTGAGTAATCAGTGAATTGGGGTCTTCCCTGCCGCGCAAGCGAGCCCACCAGATTTGAAGGTCGCGGTAAAGAGTACCGGTGTTGATTACACCGAGACGGTATTCTTTATATAAGTTTTCTATTTTTATTGCTGTGTCATTCATAATATTTTTAATGTCATTCTGAACGTAGTGAAGAATCTCCTGATGTTTCCAAAATTTCTATTTTAGATGGACATAGAAATATTTCATAACTAAAAACATTATTTCAAAAAAAAAATTAGTCTATTTAAACCATTCTTCACTTAAATCAATCCAATTTTTATTAACAGATTCAATCAAAACAATCTTTTTAGACCTTAACCAACCTTTCAATTGTTTCTCTCTTGTAATTGCATCACTAATATCATTCCGGATTTCATAATATACAAGTTTAGTCAAATTATATTTTTTTGTGAATCCTTCTAATAATTTATTTTTATGTTCATAAACACGCCTTTGCAAGTCATTTGTTACACCAATATATAATGTCTTTGATCTATTGGTCATTATATATACATAATAATTATTAAACATTTCGTAACTCCGATATTAGATTCTTCGCTTCGCTCAGAATGACACCTTCCCATCAGATTCTTCGCTTCGCTCAGAATGACACCTTCCCATCAGATTCTTCGCTTCGCTCAGAATGACACCTTCCCATCAGATTCTTCGCTTCGCTCAGAATGACACCT
>DAHXMP010000235.1 GCA_027371665.1 Bacteroidota bacterium
GATATGAAGCTGAAGGAAAATGAACTTTTAGCCGAAAAGGCTAAATTACAGGAAAGTGAGTTGTCAAGGCAGAATGAACAACTTTTTATTATGACAAGTAAAGAAAGAATTCAAACACTCGAACTTGAAAAGAAAAATCTCGAAATAAATTCAAAAAATAATGAATTGGCTCTGCTCTCAAAAGACAAAGAAATAAAAGAATTTGCACTCAAGCAAAATGCTGCTGAATCCGATAGGGCAAAGAATGAAATTCAGCTTCTGAACAAGGATAATCAGTATCAAAGAATGGTTCGTAATTCTTTGTTTGGAGGAATTGGATTATTGGCAGGTTTAGCTTTAGTTCTCTTCCTGTTTTTCTGGATTAAAAGAAGAGACAACAGGAAATTGGAAGAGAAGAATAAACAAATTATCGAACAAAAGGAAACAATAGAAATCGAAGAGAAGAAATCAGAAAACCTTCTTCTTAATATCCTTCCTCCTGTAATTGCCAAACGCCTGAAAGAAGGAGAAAAGACAATAGCAGACCACTATGACGAGGCAAGCGTCGTATTCATAGATGTTGTAGAGTTTACTAATAAGAGCAGCGGGTCCTCACCTGAAAAGATTGTTGAAGTGCTGAATAAATTATACACGGAATTTGACCATATAGCACAGAAGCATGGACTGGAGAAAATCAAGACCATAGGTGATTGCTATATGGCTGTGGCAGGAATACCGGAGAAAAGGAAAGACCATGCGGAAACTGCATCAAGGTTTTCAATAGAGATTATGGGTAAGATGAGCGGAGTGGAAAAATTAAATGATATTGGATTGCATTTCAGATGTGGTATTGACTGCGGCCCCGTAGTTGCGGGAGTAATTGGCGAGAAGAAATTCATCTATGACTTGTGGGGGGACACAGTCAACACGGCGGCAAGGATGGAAGAGGATGGAGTAACCGGAAAGATTCAGTGTACCGAGAGATTCAAAAATAAATTAAAAATTAGAAATGATGAATCAGGAATTGAATTTGAAGAGAGGGGAGAAGTGGAGATTAAGGGAAAAGGGAAGATGAGGACTTGGTTTCTGAAATATAATAATTTTGGAAAATGAAGAATGTTAGAAAATATTATAACGATACTAACGTTGCTTTACTTTTTGTTAACGATATGTGAAACGGAGTAAATTTATGGAATCGGTAAAAGTATCGTCGAAATATCAAATTGTAATACCAAAATCAATCAGGAAAGAATTGAATATCAAGCCATCCCAACGTCTATTTTTAATTAATTACAGGGGGAGGATTGAATTAATACCCGAAATTGATATGAAAAGCCTCAGGGGAGCATTGAAAGGTGTGGATATAAGTTTCGAAAGGGATGAGGAGGATAGGATATGAATTTGATTGATACTTCTTTTTGGTTTGAATTTTACTCCGCTAGCAAATGTTCCCGTCATGTTGAAGATATCATAAAAAATATGGATAAAATAATTGTTCCTACGATAATTATCGTGGAAATGTTTAAGAAATTAATATCGGTAGCTGACGAAGATAAGGCTTTTAAATTTATTGCACAGATGAAAAAAGGAAAAATCGTTGATTTGGATTTTGATTTATCGTTGGATGCTGCATCTTTTGGGAAGGAATATAATCTCCCGATTGCTGATTCAATCGGTTTAAGCGGTATAATTTCTATTCTATCCAAAAATTGAATTAACTGAACAACTTGTCCGGCTTTAATTTTCATAGAATTTCTTATTTCCT
>DAHXMP010000236.1 GCA_027371665.1 Bacteroidota bacterium
AAGAAATCTATATTTAGTTACCAAATCCATAAATTTTAATATATTTGTCCGGTTGTAACGAAAAAAATCATTTTAAGGTGAATAATGGAAATTTTAAAATCTTTATTTTTATTTGTTTCTCTTAGTATTGTATTAGCTTTGGCTTCCTGCTCGAATGAAAGCACGAATCCGAATAATCAATTTTCTATGTCTTCTTACTTTCCCACTACCCAGGGTTCCTGGTGGAAATATGAAAACTGGATTCTCGATTCCACGGGAGCTAGGGTAAAAAAACATTGCGAAGACTCGGTGGTCATTGAAGGGACGGCATTCATTGGCGGTAAGCAGGCAATTATAATGGCAGATTATTCGCGCGATACCAATGGCATAAGCCGGAAAGACACATCTTATATAGCAATCGAAGGCAGTAAGTTATTAGCTTTTGTTAATCTGATTTTTTCCGACGGCGATTCGATACCCTGGCTTACTATGGCTGACCTTAATTCTGCGAATTGGCTCATTTATGAGAAATCTATCAGGGACAGCAACACCCAGGTATCTTCCCTGTATTATTCAATGATGTCTGGAAGCTGCGGGAGCCTTCTCGATTTCTCATTAAAGGGAGAGACTATCAAGGCACAGGAATTTATCATCAATTCCGTTTCGAAATCAAGTATTATGACTGCTATAGACACTACACAAACAGATTTGGAAGGGGCACAGCAGGACCTTTACGGAAAAGGTATAGGCCAGGTTTACAGTAAATATATGATGACAAAGAATTCCGGTTATCCCCTCCAGGGATTTGAAACCATTTTGGTTGACTTTGAAATAAAATAAGACATCATATCTTAATAAATGTACGATAAAAATTTAGTAAATATTCTCGATAACATTGCAATCCTTCTTCAAATCAAAGGAGAGAATCCTTTCAAGGCTCGGGCATACTCAAATGCAGCAGCGATAATCAGGGAAAATCAAATTGACGTCCGCTGGGAAGTTCAGGAAGGCACACTCGGCAATTTAAAAGGCTTCGGCAATGCACTCGTGAAAAAGCTGACTGAGTATGTACAGCAGGGCAAAATCAGCGTTTATGAAAAACTGATTTCCGAAATTCCCGAAAGCTTGGTTGACATTACAAAAATAAAGTGCATCGGGCCGGGCAAGACAAGGCTTGTCTATGAAAAGCTCGGCATCACGACTTTGGCAGAATTTGAAAAAGCATGCAAGGACGGCAGGCTCTCGAATCTAAAGGGTTTTACTCGGAAAACCATTGATGTTATTATTGAAAATGTTTCGCAAAAAAAGTAAATCATCAGGTTTAAACTATCTTTGTTTCTTGCTATAAAATATTCCGTTTCTGCAATGATGAAAACCTCATAAATTATTCGGATAATATATTAGAAAAATATGAATTGTATGCAATCGAAAATTTTTACTACCTATAATCGTAATAGCAAACATGTTTTTACATCGTTGGTGCAAATGAGAAGATTATTATTATTTATCTGTTCGTTTTTTTTCTTTTTGGAATTAGCTTCGGCTTATGGATTTGATAAACCCGATTCTACAACTAATATATTAAAACAAAGAGACAGCATCAGGATTTCCCCTTTTTTCCTGAAGGCATCTAAGACTTATTTAATCGGCAATATCAAGCTGGGAAAAGAGGTTTCCGATTTGCAGGAATTGAAAGTGGAAGCAGCATTAACACTCGCAGGAGGCATTGCCGAAAAATTTAAAGTTGTGCCTTTAAGTGTCAGGGATTCTGTCGCCCAGAAAATCGTCGAAAAAAACAAAGTACCCGCAGTATCAGCTATAGCAGAAAAACTCGCAGTTGACAGAATTTTGTTCGTTACCGTCAACCGTGTCGAAAACATGCTGAGAGTTGATATTGTTTCCGTTGATGCCGGCAATATGAGCAGTAAAACCGAAGGCACAGGTTATGCTCTGCTTCATTTCATTAATGAAAGAACCGATAAAGACGTTTATGACCCGACTCTTCTCGCCGCAGTACAGAGAGCCATAGCCGTTTGTGAGGGAGACTCTTCCCTTTATAAGAATGCTCCCGGAAAATTCAGTGTGATTCCCGCTCCGACACTCGTTATCGGGGGTATTGATTTTCAGGACAACAAGGAGTATCCTCTTTGGGACTTATATGCGAGAATGCCTGTTACTTCTTACGACATGGTTCAGACAATATTCGAAACCGCGAGGGATTGCAGGGATTATGTCGTCTATGACATTGACACAAGGGATACCATTTATGCTATGTTTAACCTGATATATGTCGAGAACTACCGTGCCCCGACAAAATTTGAACTCGAAATTCTCAATAAATTTCAGGTTGATTATTATTTATCCGGGGTCTTTAGACGCCTCGAAGGAGGAGCAGAACTTGAGTTATCTATAAATAAAATTATCGGTGAAAAACTCAAGCCGCTTAAAAGCGAAAAAGGTGAGTTGAAAAGTGATGACCTCTATAGCCTGAGGGATTTGGTTAAATCTTTGACCAAGAAACTCCTTAATCTTTGAATGTTTTATTGTAAATTTTATATTAACGATGATATAATTCTGTCTAAGAATATTTTTACAATTAATAAATATCTGTTCGTCTTTTGCCTAAAATTTTCTTTCATCTTTTGAGTTGAATTATATGATTAATAAAACATTTCTTCAACGGCTGGTATTTTTAATCAGTGTATTTGCTTTACCGGCAATGTTATATTCCACAAATCTTAATCTCAACGGATCAGGAACAAAAAACTTTTTCGTAAATGAAAAAGTTAATCCAGCGGAAATTCTGTTTATTAGTAATGCCCCCCTCGAAGATATTCGGGGAACCGTAAATGATGATGCCGTTACAGGCACTTTGGCTATTGACCCTTCAAATGTCGAACTTGCTCAGGGTGTCGTTAAGGTTAATGTCAGGGGTATGGAAACAGGAATTAAAAACCGAAATAAGCATCTGTTCAGTTCCGAATGGCTAGATGCCGACACTTATCCCGATATTATTTTTAATCTCCTGAAGTTATCAAATGTTAAATCCTCGCAGTCTGAAACTATTCCTAACCGTGCTTCTTTCAGTGCTGATGCCGCCGGTACGATTACTATTCATGGCAAATCAAAAAATATCATTGTCCCGATTAGCATGACTTACATAAAGGAATCTGCCGAAACCAAGCAAAGGGCTCCCGGCGATTTCATTCATGTTTCCGGTAATTTCGATGTTTCCCTGAAAGATTTCGATATTTCAGGTACCCAGGGAATTGTCGGTACAAAAGTCGGTGAAATTATCAAAATCAACTTTAGCCTGTTCTACAGTAGTAAATAAAGTAAAATATAAAATTTAGAGGTAATTATGGAACAAACGGAAACAAAGGATTCGATGGTTCCCCGGCGTGAATTCCTGATTAAAGCCGGGGCTTTATTAGGTATCGGGCTTGTTGCCGGTACAATGCCTGCATTGATTACT
>DAHXMP010000249.1 GCA_027371665.1 Bacteroidota bacterium
TGAAGAATTATACGAAAAAATTCATAACTGTAAAAATTGCCCTCTCGGCAACACCAGGAAAAATTTTGTATTTGGTTCCGGCAATCCCAATGCAGATATAATGGTAATAGGTGAAGCACCCGGGGCAGATGAAGACGAGCAGGGACTGCCATTCGTCGGTCGAGCAGGACAGCTTCTGACAAAAATCCTGGAATCAATCGGCTTGGCGAGGAACGATGTGTTTATTTGCAATATTCTGAAATGCAGGCCCCCGGAAAACAGGACACCTATTCCCTCCGAAATTGACGAGTGCGAGCCATACCTGATTAAGCAAATCGAATTAATCCAACCGAAATTCATTCTTGTATTAGGTTTGGTGGCTGCCGATACATTAATGAAGAAAAAGAACAGGATGGGGGATATCAGGGGAACAGTTCAAAATTATCACGGGGTAAAAATGGTCGTAACATATCATCCTGCGGCCCTATTGAGAAACCCGGGATGGAAAAAGAATGTCTGGGAAGATGTCAAGCTACTGAGAAAACTTTATGATGAATATTTGAATACACAATTAAAAATTTGAAAATAAAGTACCGGGGAAACTCCCGGCATGATAAAAGTAATATTTATAATTTTTATTAAGGATAAAAATGAAGGTTGCAGTTTTGTTGGGGGGAATTTCACCGGAAAGAAACGTTTCTATTGCCGGAGGTGTTGCAGTTGCTAAGGCTCTTACCGGTAAAGGATATGATGTTGTTCTTATAGACCCGGCTTACGGAGAAGAAGGAAAGAGAAACATTGATGATATGGTTATTCCCGATTCGGCTCCCACTGACGAGGAGTTGTCAAAATTTTCAGCAAAAAAAATAATCGAATGTATTAATTCATCTTTATTCGACGATATTGATGTTGTATTCTTAGTACTTCACGGAACAAACGGCGAAGATGGAAAAGTTCAGGCACTGCTCGAATTGAGGGGAATCCCATATACCGGGAGCAAGGTCAAAGCAAGTGCTATTGCTATTGATAAGCTCTCGTCAAAAATGCTTTTTCTTGCTGCAGGGATTTCAACACCGCAATGGATGAGAGTCCGTAAAAAAGATTTCGATAATTATGATTTTTATAAAGATATTCGCGATGAACTCGGCAATAAACTCGTATTTAAACCTAACGACCAGGGTTCGACAATCGGCATAACGATTACCGATTCCGGTAACCTCGACGATATTCATACGGGAGTTATGAATGCGAGCCTATTCTCAGACATCGTCCTCGTTGAACAATATATAGAAGGCAGGGAAATTACATGCGGCATTGTAGGAGGTCAAGCTTTACCCTTAATTGAAATTGTTCCGAATGAAGGATATTATGATTATAAAAATAAATACACAAAGGGAAACACTAACTATATATGCCCGGCGGAACTCAGTGCGGATATAACGGAATTTATACAAAACCAAACTTTAGCCGCTTTTAATATAATAGGTTGTTCCGGGTTAGCAAGGGCTGATTTCAGGCTGGACGACGAAAACCAGCCTTTTCTCCTGGAAGTGAACACAATACCGGGTTTTACGGCCACAAGCCTCGTTCCAATGGCGGCAAAAGAAGTCGGTATAGAATTCCCGGAATTATGCGAAGAAATAATTAATATAGCCTTAAATAAAGACTACGAACCTGAAGAATTACAAGAAGAGGAAACTTTGGACGAAGATGAAGAAGATGAGCAACAACAATAAACTATTAACGTGCTAAGAATGAAAAACATAGATTTATGCGGAATAGGAAACAGCCTCGTTGATATTCAATATGAAGTTTCCGAAAACGAACTGAAAGAGTTGCAAATCGCAAAAGGTGAAATGAGGCTCGTCGAAGCAGACGTTCAGCAGGATATTATACGAAAGCTAAAATCCAAAACACCGCACAAATCCAGCGGTGGCTCTGCTGCAAATACTATAATTGCTTTTTCACAATTCGGCGGTAAAGCAGCCTATATGTCAAAACTCGGTGATGATGATTTCGGAAATTTTTATTTTAATGAATTCGAGGATTTTGGAATTATCCTATACTCTGATAGAATTAAAAATGACCCTACCGGAACTTGTTTAATCCTTATCACTCCCGATTCCGAAAGGTCAATGCTGACATGCCTCGGTGCATCTGCAAAATTCGGAAAGGTAGACTTATCAAATGATTTAATCGAAAAATCATCGTGGATTTATATAGAAGGTTATAAATTTTCACAGGGATCAAGTTCGGAAGCCGTTTTTAAAGCAATCGAAATTGCAAAGAAATTTAACACAAAAATTTCACTCACGTTCTCCGATGTTTTCATAATTGAAAATTTTCATGAAAAAATATCACGTGCCGTTAAAGAATCGGATTTGATTTTCTGCAACGAGTTCGAAGCTTTAAATTATACCGGGTCTTCAGGTATAGAACAGGCAATAAAAATACTCGACGACGAATGTCCGAATTATGCAATCACGAGAGGCAAAAATGGGGCAATTGTGAAATGGGGAAATAGGCTTTATGAAATACCGGCATATCCGGTAACTGCCGTTGACAGCACGGGTGCAGGAGATATGTTTGCCGCCGGATTCTTTTACGGATTGATTAATTCCGGCTCTCCTGAAACAGCGGGCAAATTAGGCTCATATGCGGCATCAGTCGTTGTAAGCCAATTAGGAGCAAGATTAAACACAGGATATTCAAAAATAAAAGAAGCGATTTTGAAAAAGTAAGAATAATTAATTTTCTTATTCATCAAATATTCGTTATAACAAATGAAATGATTAACTTTGCAGTTTTAATTTAAAGTTTGTATTGATAATGAAAAAATATTCCATAATTATTATAATATCAATTTTTCTAATTTCATTCTA
>DAHXMP010000252.1 GCA_027371665.1 Bacteroidota bacterium
GGAAATTTTTTTTAGTTCTTTATAATTCGGAGTTACTTTGAAATTATGATATGAACCGATGATTTTTATTTTGTTTTCCGAAGCAGCTTTAAACAGCTTATTTCTGAATTTTGGTTTTATAGTGTGTTCCAAATCTACAAATTCGACTTTCAATTTAATCGCATCCAGCAAAATTTCATATCTTTGAATATCGGTAATAAATCCTCTTCTGCATGTTGCGATTATTTTATTACCAAAGGCTATTAAGCCTCTCAGGTGTCTTTTGTTGAGTAATCCTTTGTCGAGTCTTAATTCTACGAGTGGATATTGTTTAACTATTTCTATACACTTATTGTATTCATTTGCAAATATACTTACGCAAATTTTATCGGCTATTTTGTTCAATTTTGAATTACATTTTATATGTTAAAAAATTTTCTTCAATTCATTATAATGAAATTTCATGATGACAGGTTTACCTATTCCATTTAACAGTATATAATTGATAATTTGTTCATCCTTCTTTTTATCATGGAGAATTGCCGGAAGTAATTCTTCGAAATCAAATTTAAATTCAGTCGGTAAACCAAATCCCTTAAATAATTCTCTGATTCTTTTATTTTCTTCATCAGCCAGAAATCCCAGCTTCAAGGAAATATCAGCAGCTTTGCAGACTCCTATTGAAACAGCTTCCCCATGCTGCATCCCGGTCTTGCTTTCTATTGCATGTGCAAAAGTATGCCCGAGATTCAGAATTTTTCTTGCACCTTTTTCTATTTCATCAGCCTCGACAATCGAGACTTTTATTTTTACTGAATCGTAAATTAATTTTTGCAAAACACTATACTCTTTTGAAATAATTAATTCTTTGTTTTCATCAATAAAATCGAATAATTTATTGTTTCTTGTCAATGACGTTTTGATAGCTTCAGCCATACCGCAGCGATACTGTTCATCGGGTAAACTATCGAGCATTTTCGGGTCGCAATAAACAAAATCAGGCTGATTAATTGTACCAATAATGTTTTTAAAACTTTGAAAATTCACTCCGTTTTTCCCGCCTATAGCCGCATCAACCTGGGCTAATAAAGTCGTGGCGACAAAACCGAAACGAATTCCTCTAAAGTATGTCGTAGCCACAAATCCGGTAATATCGCATACAACGCCGCCGCCGATTCCAATAATTAATCCATTTCTGTCAATATGACAATCGAGTAAATGCTTATAAATATCCCCGATTATTTCTAATGATTTGCTCTTTTCGCCCGGTTTGATTTCGATTACTTTAAATTCTGAAAACTGGCTGCCATAAATCGAATTAATATTTGAATCCGTGATAATGACAACTTGTGATTTTCCTATTTGTGTTTTGAATTCTGTAAACTCGAATCCAATGTTTATATGAGATTCGGATGTCGGGGTCTTAAGAGTTATGTATGCCATTTCAAATGTCCTATTGTAAGGAAAAGCTAAAATTTATTATCTTAAAATGTCAAATGTTATGACTAAATTTTATAATCTCATTTAATACATCGGGCAGTATAGCCTGTTTCCCGTCGCTTAGTGCTTTTTCAGGTTCGTCATGAACTTCGACCAGTAAACCGTTAGCACCAAGAAAGAGAGCAGCCTTTGCCAATTGTTCCACATACTTAGAATCGCCTGACGAATGTGACGGGTCAAATATAACAGGTAATCCTGTTTTATCCTTCAGCTCGAGAATTGAAGCAAGGTCAGGAGTAAACCTCATTTCCGAATCTATCTGCTCGAATGTCCTTATGCCTCTCAAACATAGAAGGATATTCTGATTTCCTTCGTTCATTATATATTCGGATGCATATATTAATTCCTGCAAAGTGGCATTAAAACCTCTCTTTAACAGTACCGGTTTCCCGTCTTTTGCCGTTGCTTTACCAACTCGTTTGAGAAATCCGTAAGCCGCCATGCTTCGGCTTCCTACCTGTATTATATCAATCATATCATAGCAGTTTTCGAGCTCTATGCTGTCCATAATTTCCGAAACGACAAAAAGCCCGTTATCGGTTGCAGCCTTTTTTATTAATTTCAACCCATCTGTTCCCATCCCCTGGAAAGTTCTCGGAGAAGTCCTCGGCTTGAAAGCTCCCGCCCTGAAAAATTTAATTCCAAGTTTACTTAATTTTTGAGCTAACCTGTTTACCTGCTCTTGCGATTCTACTGCACAGGGACCGGCAATAACTACCTTCCCCAGTTGAAACTCTTTATATATTTCATTGTAATTTATAGCATTCATTTTATTATATCATTCCCCAAATACCGAACAACTCTCAGTATCAATTTTGAAACTTTTTATTATAAAACATTATATTTTTAGTAAAGCAAATTTACTAACAAAATTCTTTAGTTAGACCTTTCAATCTTACAATTAATGTACGCTTCTATTTCAACCAGCAGCTCTTCCCTGCATACGTCTGCTATAACATATAAAATCGGAATATCCCCAAACCTTTCCCTGCAAATCTTCCCGACTATTGACGTATCTTTTTTATTTTTTATGTATGTCCTTACACTTGTAAATGGTGGTAAGTCATTTTCTATTTTAATACCATGCTCCTTTAAATTTTCTTTTGAACAAAGTTTCAAAATATTATCAATGGTTGTTTGTGTCTGTTCACTTATACCTTTCATAACGGAATCTTCGCCAATTATTGCAGCCGTACCTGAAACATATATATCCATGAAATTATCCGTAATGACAATTTTTCCTCTCTCAAATTTAGGAGTATCCCGTTCTTTCTTCTCATCGGATTTTTGTAAATTATCAAATTGCTTTTTCGTATATCCATGAGCATCAATCTGCCTTGGATTGTGTAATGGAATGATAATTTTATCCGGAGTGTCATTTACCGCTACAAACTCGATGGAGCACCCCTTGACATTTGCTCCAATCCCTGTTGCCGAAGGATAACCTTTTTCCCATTCGGAAACTTTATAATGTTCAGCCCTTGCTATATTAAACATCTGATAATTTTCACATTTGTCATCCTGAGCGGAGTCGAAGGGTTCTTTTCTTACTTCACTTTTACTTAGAAAATCGAAATTAGTAATTCCACCAATGTATCCCCATTGCCTGACAATATTTCCATAATCCAGGATATTATCATCTAAAATTTTCTTCATTTCTTTAAAACCATTCGATGCTATCTCATAAACCGATTTCCCGATACCGGAAAAGTCGTTGACAGAATTAGTTAAAAATCCATAAACCTCGATAGCCTCTCCCATACTTAGTTTACAGTATTCTGAATTTTCATTTTTCACATATTCATAATTATATTTCGACTGCTCAAGCAATAATGTCGTAATTTCTATTGCCACTTTTAAACCTTTTGCCGGCGGCTGAGCAATAATTAAAATCGGCACATCAAATAATTTTTTTCTTGACTCCAATTCGAAATTATTTACCAGCCTTCTTATATCATTTTCTACCTTAACAAACTCCGGAGGATTTTTGCAATTGATAAAAATATCCATTTTCAATATTCTGAAATCCGGCAAGTGATTTCTTGCCAAATTATTAATTTGATTCAAACAATTCTCAGTTTCAGATAAATAACTGAAGTCATCTTCCTTCTTACTTAAATTCGGATAAATAAAAAAGACTTTTTTGATAGTCTTATTGCTAATATAACACTTCACAGAATTCATACATCAACAGAAAAATGCAAAAAATTTTTTCAAATTTAAATAAAATCGGATTGATTGAAAGCATTTAAAAAAAATAATCACCGTTTTCTTCCAATCATTATAAAAAAGCCGCCTTCCCTGTAATCTGTGAATGGCATAACAAGTTGTGTTAAGAAACGTGAAAAAATATTTCCTTTAGGTTTATTCGATAATAATTTATAATCTTCGTCAAAACACGATAAATTTCCAATCTCAGGAATTGAAGTTACGAATTCAATTGTATTATTGCCGAACCATTTTAACACTTCCCCAAATGTATGAGCCGTTTCATAAGGATTATGGTATTGGTCGAGAAACCATATATTTTTTTTAGAAGAGGTTACATCTTTTCTTTTCAGGTATGGGTCAAAGGATTGAAAATGGTTCCCGCTTAGCTTAAAAATTTCCCGGCGAATATTCGTAAACACTCTACCGAACCTGTTGTAAAGTCCTATAACAACGAATCCGCCTGTTTTAAGTAATTTAATTATTGACTTAAAACCTTCATAAGCTTTGAGAGTGTGATGGAGAACTCCGTTACATATAATTGCATGAAAAGAGCTTTCTTTAAAACACGGTTTAAAAAGATTCATCTGGTAAAAAGAACTTCTTTTCAAATCGAATTTCTTCTTAAATCCATTTGCCAATTGCAGTGAATTAAAAGACATGTCAATTCCAAATATATAGCGATGGGCAAGAGAAAGATAATTAGCCATTTGTCCCGTTCCACAGCCGACTTCGAGAATGTTAATATTAAAGGGAAGTTCATCATTCAATAATTTTGCAAATATTGACTTCTCTGCTTTTTCTGTCAACATAGCAGGTGTGTCTGTTTCATCGTAATTTGGGAAAGGATTCTCCTCGTAGAAATGTTTAACTTCATGTGTGATTTTAGATTCCTTGCTATCAGCTCTTGATTCGTGAAACATCAGTGGAACATCATCAATCACATCGAATTTGTGCTTACTATTTTTACATACTACGGCTCCTTCCTCAAGTGCCAAATCACTGCAGCAAATGGGGCATTGAAATATATCGAGGCTGTTCTTCATTAATGTCAGCATTAGCTGTCCTTCCCATTAATGGTAAATACTCGACAAATATAAGAAAATAAAATGTAAATTAGAATTGTATTAGAATTGTGTATTGATTAAAATGTTTGTTTTATCATTTAACTTAATAATGATTTATTTTCTGTGTTCTTATTTTACGAAACAACCTTCTGTTCCTCTTTATATATCATGAAATTCTCCAGGGCAAGACAATCCATCTCGGTTTTCATGAAACATTTGTAAGCATCAATAGGCGTACAAACAATCGGCTCACCTCGCACATTGAAGCTGGTATTAATAATTACCGGGCATCCGGTTTGTTTACGGAAAGCATTGATTACATTGTAATAATCGGGATTATCCTCCTTACTTACCGTCTGTATCCTTGCCGAATAGTCAAGATGAGTTACAGCCGGAATATCCGAGCGTGAGCAATATAATTTCTCCATCAAATCAAGACTATCATAATTTACAGGTCTTACATAACGCTTCTGCTCAATTACAGGTACCACCATCAGCATATAAGGAGAGGAAACATCTATATCAAAATATTCCTGAGTCTTTTCTTCAAGTACTGAAGGAGCAAAAGGACGGAAACCCTCCCTGAATTTAATTTTCAGATTAAGCTTCATTTGCATTTCTTTGTTTCTGGCATCTGCAAGAATGCTTCTGTTCCCCAAAGCACGTGGACCATATTCCATTCTTCCCCTGAACCATCCGAGGACGTTACCCTCTGCAATCAATGATGCGGCTTTTTCATAAAGTTCTTCATCAGTTTCAATAAAATGATATTGAACATTCAAAGCATCAAGCATGCTTTTGATAAATTCATTTGAATAATAAGGACCAAGAAGGCTTGCTTTCATTTTGTCTTTTTCTTTTATGTCATTCTGAGCCGAGCCGAAGAATCTCGGTTTTTCAAGATAAATATGATAAGCTGCCAATGCCGCTCCCAATGCTCCTCCTGCATCACCTGCGGCTGGCTGTATCCACAATTGTTCAAACAAACCGGATTTATAAATTAATCCGTTTGCCACACTGTTCAGTGCAACTCCTCCTGCCATTGCCAGGTTTTTTGAGCCTGTCAGGTCTTTTGTAGTTTTAGCGAGCCTCAATAAAATATCCTCAGTTATTTTTTGATTAGCATAAGCAAGGTTGGCATAGTCCTGTGTCAATTTGCTCTCAGGCTGTCTTGGCGGAAAACCGAAAAGCTTCTCCCATTTCTTATTATTCGTCATGGTTAAGCCTGTCGCATAATCGAAATAATCCATATTAAGCAGAATAGAACCGTCTTCACGCACATCAACAAGCTCATTATAAATTATATCGAAGAATTTCTTTGTCTGTTGAGAATCAGGCTCACCGTAAGGTGCCAAGCCCATTAATTTATATTCGCCATCATTAACCTTGAATCCGCAATAATATGTAAAAGCAGAATAAAGCAACCCAATAGAATGAGGGAACTCGAGCTCCTTAAGCATTTCGATTTCATTGCCTTTTCCATGGCAAATTGTCGAAGTCGCCCACTCACCAACACCATCTATGGTAAGTATTGCCGATTCTTCAAAAGGCGAAGGATAAAAGGCGGAAGCAGCATGTGACAAATGATGTTCGGGAAACAATAACGGGATATCCTTAACCTTACGTAAATTCCCCCTTATCAAAGATGGATTAAGCGGGTTGTCCAAATTAAAAACTCTTAGCGAATCAGAAGAATCTTCCAATTCCTCCAACTCTTCTCTAATCATTTTCTTCATGAAAAGCTTTTCTTTTATCCACAGAGGCATTGCTTCCAGGTAGCTTTTCAGGCCATTCGGTGCAAATGAATGATATGTCTCCAGCAGCCTCTCAAATTTTATGTATGGCTTTTCATAAAAAGCAATCGCAGTCAAATCGCTAAGTGCCAATCCGGAAAACGTAAGAACCGATTCAATAGCAGTCGA
This sequence comes from Bacteroidota bacterium, assembly GCA_027371665.1. Classification (GTDB taxonomy): domain Bacteria; phylum Bacteroidota; class Ignavibacteria; order Kapaibacteriales; family UBA2268; genus DAHXMP01. The sequence continues at coordinate 6,677 of DAHXMP010000252.1, forward strand.
TGGAAACGAACTGTCGTTCTTCTTCCTGCTGAAACGTTCTTCCTGTGCTGCTGCAACGATTTCACCGTCAATAACAACGCATGCAGCACTGTCATGATAGAATGCCGATATTCCAAGTATAGCTTCTCTGCCTTTCATTCCAAGCGGAGCCGAAGAATCAAACATAATCAAAACAATGTATATATAAACGGAGCAATAGCGCTGCCGCTCGTTAAAACGACAATTACCCCAATCAAAAGGAGAATGACTATAGCCGGAATCAGCCAGTACTTTTTCCTCTCCTTTAAAAATCCAAGTAAATCTTTAAGAAAATCCATAATGTAATTTTATAATTGATGAATAAAATGCTAAAGTTATTAGTAAGGTTTCAATAAATCCTTCTTGCTGAATTTATAGTTTCTAGTCTTAAGTACACTGTCGGTTGTTTTTTTCCATTGTCTCAGTTTCAAAGTATCATACCCCCCATTGTTTTTACCTGAAAAACCCGGTTTCCTGAGAAATCTTCTAAACAGACCTATTGGAGTTATTACAAGAAAAAATATTAATGTCAATAATATCTTTGATGAAACAAATCCGAGGACATTAGCAAGTGAAAACCAAAAAGTAGCAGGGAAATAATAGAAACGACAATTAACCATATTAATCAACTGAAGCACGACTCCAATAGCAAGCCATATTTTTATCCCTGTTATAATACCTATTAACAGGCAAATCAATGTAAAAGCCATACCTGCATCTTTCATCCGGTTTTGGTTTGGCTTAGTTACGATAATTGATTTGGTCTTGCCTGATTCCATATTAAATCATATAAAATTTTCCAAAAATAGCAAATAAAAAAATAAAATATTTAAAAAATTCGAGCAAGATTGTTAAATTTAGGTTTTTATTAGGACAGGTTTAATTGTTATTTATTGATTTTCATAAATGAAAGTCAGTTTTATGTTTTGAAACCGGTTTAACATTGTCCCCCGGTTTCATAGTATTATTATTTTTTTATTTTATTTCAATATTAAATATCATGGGAAGTGAAGATAAGAATATAAAAAATAAAGAAACCGGTTACAGAAAAAAAACATCAAAACCGGTTATAATTTTTACACTGGTGGTAATTTTGTTTATTTTCCAGGAAATTTTATTCAGAATTATTTTTCCAGTTCCTGAAGTAACTAACTTTAACAGGATTAATTATTCGCCTGTATTCTTTAGTTCTGTTAGTAATGAGTTAAAATATCTGTCAAATGCATCTTTTATTTGGGCATCTGACCCTGATGAGCATGAATCATTAATGAAACTAAATATTTATGGCTTTAGGGGGAAAAATTTCTGTGCCAAACCAGAATCAAAAATTCCAAGGATTGTGTTTATCGGTGACAGTTTTGTTGAAGGATACATGGTTGAAAATTCACAAACTATTCCATCAATTTTTGAAAAAGAAGCACGATTACATAGAATGAGAGTAGAATCAATTAATTTAGGAATTGGAGGCACAGGTTTTTCAGATTATTGCAGACTTATCAGGGATGTTATACCGGTGCTAAAGCCGGACCATGTGATTATTGTCCTCCATGCTAATGATTTGCCCCCTTCGCCTTATCATCCTGAATGGTTTGAAAATCCTCTTGTCCCAAAATATTCTCATTGGTGGATTCCGAGATTTTACTACGTTTTTAAAAATTTAATAGAAGGCAAAACTGTTCCTCACAGATGGACAAGTAAACCATTCACTTTTTTTGCACCTGTACCGGCACTAAGTAATCCCTGGTCAAATGATGTCAAAGCGAAAGAATACGAAAAATTTGTTTCCCCAAAAATTGCAACAGCTATGGAAAAAGGAAGATTTAATCCTTTTGCAGTTGATGAATATTCTCTATTTAAAGAAAATCTCCCGCAAAAATTCAAAATCACAGAGCATTTAAACGGATTGGAAAATTTTGCAGCTTTATACAATAAAAAAATCTATATAGTCTATGTGCCATGCAGGAATCAGGTAAGCAATTATTATTTACCATACCAGAAAGAATTTTCATCAGACTCTGTTCTCGTACCATTGACAGATTCAACTTATCAGGTCCATGCCCAAATTTTGAAAACCAGTTGTGGGTCACTTGGCATACCTTTCTTTGATTGTACTAATATGATTCTGTCAGAAGAAAATGCAGGACATCATATTTATTGGAATTACGACGAGCACATGAAACCTGAAGGCTATTCATTGATTGGGAAGGCAGTTTATTCATGGTGGAGAAAAGTAGAGAATGAATAGTGTAGAATTATATTACTGTTATTTTTCATGATGTGAAAATATTTATTATGATTTATTCTTTAGAGGAGAAAAATAATGAAAAACAAAATAGATAAAAATCAGCCAAAAACAAATGAACTAAAAACGAAGAGTTCAAAAAATAAAAAATCCAAAATCAATAGAAGGTCATTACTCGTTAAATATATTTTACCGGTTATCGGTTTATTAATTATAATCTTCGGTATATGGTTTATTTTCATTCATAAAAGTGATAAGGATTTGTTTAAGGATGCTTTTAGTGCATCCGGGATAAATGGAAGATTAACAATAACATATCCTCACAATAACACAATTTTCCCACCTGAAATAGCTTCCCCGTCATTTCATTGGAATGACCCTGATAATGATACATATCAGTGGCTTGCCGTCGTTGAGGAAGATGGAAAAATCAGTTATATTTCCGATTACATTGATGAAAATAAGTGGAAACCCGATTCATCTGATTGGGAAGACATTAAGAGTAGGTCAGATGGAAAAGATGTTACCGTAAATATTATTGGTATAGACAGGAACGAACCCGGTAAAATTTATAATGGTGGAAAAATTCAGTTTACAATTTCAAAAGATTCGGTAGGAGCCCCTATCTTTTTCAGGGCTGTTCCTTTACCTTTTGGATTTGCTGTTGACAACCTGCCAACAATAAGCTGGAGATTAGGAGATGTTTCCCTTTATACACAGCCCAAAATAATGCTGACCAATCTTCCGGTTTGCGGCAATTGTCATTCCTTTTCCGCAGATGGAAAAACTATTGGAATGGACGTTGATTATGCAAACGATAAAGGGGCATATTTCATCTCAAAAATTTCAAGGCATACTGATATTACCTTTGATAAAATTATGACATGGGACGATTATAAACGTGAAGATAATGAATACACATTCGGTCTTCTTTCACGAGTTTCCCCAGATGGCCGTTACGTCTTGAGTACTGTTAAAGACCGCTCAATATTTGTCAGGATAAATAATCTTAACTATTCACAACTTTTCTTCCCTATTAAAGGCATTATTTGTATTTATGACGTTAAAAATAAGACCTTCGCTGCCTTACCCGGTGCAGATGATAAAACTTTCTGTCAAAGTAATCCTGTATGGAGCCCTGACGGGAAAACGGTTCTTTTCACAAGAGCACCCGTTTATCATTCAGCTCTGGCTGAACAATCTAAAGATATCATTATACCTACAGAATATGCAAAAGAATTTATTGAAGGAAAGCAGGATTATAAATACGATATTTACCAGGTTCCTTTCAATAACGGGAATGGAGGTGTAGCTGTACCCCTTCCGGGAGCATCGAATAACGGTATGAGCAATTATTTCCCGAAATATTCACCTGATGGTAAATGGATTATATTTACCCAGGCAAAGAATTTTATGCTTTTACAGCCTGATGCAAAACTATATATTATGCCTGCCAGCGGTGGAACTCCAAGACTTATGAATTGCAATAATCCCGGTACAATGAATTCATGGCATTCCTGGTCCCCCAATGGGAAATGGCTCGTTTTCAGTTCAAAGGCAACTGGTCCATATACACAGCTTTACCTGACTCATATTGATGAAAATGGCAATGATTCACCATCAATATTGCTCGAAAATATGACCATAAGAAACCGTGCCGTAAACATTCCTGAATTCGTTAATACAAAATATGATTATTGGAAAAGCATTGATGAAAAATTTGTTGATAATGATGTTTATACTTTTGACAGAGGGAAAGAGAAACTCAGGGTTAAAGACTATAAAGGCGCATTGGAAGAGCTTAACAAAGCAATTGAAATGAATCCAAACGATGTTACATCTTTGAATCTGAGAGCCCTTACAAAATTTGAACTTGGAAAAGGACAGGAAGCTTTGGAAGATTATGACAAAGTCGTTGCTCTAAACCCTAAAGCTTTTTTTGTATATTCAAACAGGGCAAATGCAAAACTATTACTTAAGGATTACACTGGTGCTATTGCCGATTTGGATATGGCAATTAAATTGAATCCCCAAAGTTCTGTTGAATATAATAACAGGGGGGCGGCTAAATTTGATACCGGTGACTTTAACGGAGCAATTAAAGATTTAACTACATCATTACAATTTAATCCGAAAAACGATAAAGCATGGGCACTTAAAGCTACTGCTAAATATAATCTTGGGGATTACAATGGAGCTGTAAATGATTTTGATAAAACTCTTGAACTTAATCCAAAAGATTCTCTTGCATTTTTTAAAAGAGGTCTTTCCAAGCTTCAGCTTGGATTGGGAGAACAAGGATGTAAAGACCTTAAAGAGGCTTTGAAATTAGGATATAAAGAAGCGGATGAATATATAAATAAGTTCTGCAGATAGCTTATTATACTTTTTATGAGATGTTAATATTTAAGGATAATTAATCAAATACTTTTTAGTAATTTATTTCTTAATATTTACTCTCATGTTGCTATGATGAATTGCACATGAGCATATTTAAATAAAAATTTATTTTTCTTTATTATTTTGGTTTGTATAAAGTCTATATTGTTATCAAAAATGAAATACCTTTTTTTGTTGTTTTTTGATCAATATTAATTTAAAACAAAATGCTTACTTGTATCTCTCGTTCAATGAATGACAAACTTTATGAAATGATGCTGTCATTATGTCCTCGTGAGTGGAAATTTATTAAAATATCAGGAGCTTCTGCTGATAGTTATCTTGATTACATTTTTAATACGAAATTTGATACAAAATGGATATTAAATCTCGATGAAGATTGCTTTATTATTAATCATGAAAATATTTATAAGCTTATTTCTTTCATGGAAAAAAACGATTATGATTATTGCGGTTTTCAGGATGGCGGTGAGTTAATTGTTCGAATTCATAATCCTCTGGTTGCAAACCCTTTTTTCAATCTTTTTAATGTTGAAAAAATTTATCAAATGAAAAAAGATTATTATCCGAAAAAATATTCACCCGCTGTACTAGCTGAAAAATATTCTCATTATATTAGATTTAAAAGATTCAAATATGTTTTTGATGATTATGAACCCTTTTATACACAATTTTTCTGGCTTCTAGATTTGGGTTTAAAACCTTACTTTTTTCAGGCTGAAGAATATCTTAAGGAAAAATATCATATTTTTTTTCCGATATATCTTGGAAAACCTTATTACTGTACTCCAACTATTATTTATGACAATGAAGGTGAAGAAATAGCTATCCATAGCTGGCACAGCAGATATTATAAGTACCCGAATATAAAAAAATCAATAAATAATTGTTATAAATATGCCTATGATAAGTCGCTGTTATATAAAAAAGAAAAAAAAATTGTCAGTATTTAAAACTGTTCTAATCTTTTCATTACTCATAAAGCGTCTTCATTGATTTTGAAAATTCAAAGTAAATATTTATTTAAATTTATAATTGCAGATGGCAAGATTTCTTGCTGTTTCGAAGCTTCGTGAGCTCTCTACGCACGATTCGAACTCGCGGTAAAGCTATACACCTTACGTCCCGATGAAATCGGGAAGGTTAGGAGTTCGAGCCTCCTAAGGTCCACAAAAGTTCTTTTCATATCATTTAATTACCTCACTATTATATATAATTTTTTTGGGCACGAAGATATCTCTTGCTTTTTATATTTTTATTTTGTTGATTTATCATAGCTTTTTCCTCAAGTAGATTATGCTGTTTTTTTATATAGATACGTGTAATGTTGTCAGTCGGCTTCCGGACTGAATTTTGACGTTCTTTCAATTTTTTTTTGAAAATATTTTGAGACCTTTTTGGGTTTCATGTGTCATTATAATAGTTGAACTATCGTAAAAGGAAAAAACTATGAAAACAATATTTAAAATTTTGCTTGTAATTGTTTTACTTACTTTATCTGCACAATACACAAAAGCGGGAGATACGCTCGATACCTGCTGGACAATGGTATTCCCACATGACCCTGACCATGGATATTACAACCCGGATTCTGTTTTATATGATACTTGTTTATGCAAAACAAAACCATGGCTGCCGCCATATTGCAAATATGTATATGCTAAGCAATGGTTCGGATTAGATTTGCCCAAGGGTGCATTAAATATACCAAAGGCACCAAGAGATTCTATAATTTTAAGAAATTGGAGGGATATAGACTCAAGTTTTACTGAATTAAGAGATGGTTTACAAAATATTGAAGATATGTTTAGTTCCTTTATTATGAGAAAAGAATTCCCAGATTATGGTGATAGTAGCAATATTTTTCTTTTAAAATTTAATTATTACTTCAATATTGATTCCGTTGTTTATTATTTGAAACAAATTTATACATTAGTTGATGCGTTTTATGATTATAGATATTCTGTTTTAGCCTCAAATTATTTGTCTGAGCCAGGTTTTGAATTAGGAAATTTGAAAGAAGATGGTATAAAATCAAGATTAGTTAATGGCTGCATGGATTATCATAAAAACTCATTGGAATGGAATTTATTTTCAATTCATGTACCCATGGCATGGGAAATAACAAAAGGTAAGTTCTGATATTTTTTTAATAACGAAATTTTTTCTTGTTTATTAATTATTTTTTTGTAATATGAAGGAAGTTATTTGAGCAAATAATTTTAGGTTCAGTCTAAACATGGCAAAGAATAAGAACCATAGTGCTTCTCCAAAGGAACTGCGGAGCGAAAAGCAGCTTGCAAGCCGCACTAATACAAGTTCATTGAAAAAATTTTTTGAGACCTTTTGTCTGTTAGTGTGTCATTTAGATATGTGAAAAACACAAAAAGGAAAAAACTATGAAAACAATATTTAAAATCTTGCTTGTAATTAGCATCCTTACAGCATTTGCACAATACACAAAAGCGGGAGACACACTCGATACTTGCTGGACAATGGTCTATCCTGACGACCCACAACATGGATATTTAAATCCTGACTCTGTTCTTTATGATTCGTGTCAATGTAACGATATATACAAATGTGATAGTTTTTCTGCACAACCATGGTTTGAATTTAGTTTTATAGAAAATGACCCATATAACTTTCCATCATTTCCAACAGACACAATAATAGAAACAACATGGCAAATTCTTGATACAAATTATGTCGAATTGAGAAATTTGTTTCAAAGTCTTGAAAATGTTTTTGGTCCTTTTATATTTAGAAAAAAGTTTCCACACTTGATTGATTCTACGTCCTTAGGAAATAGAACATATTTAATCAAATTTCAAAATTATTGTAATATTTTTTATGTAGTAAATTATCTTAAATATGATAGCTTACTATATGAGCCATATTATAAAAATCATTGTGTTCATTTAGTTGGTACGGTAGATGATGAAATCACAAAAAATTTAATTTTTTCAATATATCCTATTCCTTGTAATGATATTTTAAATTTTTCATTATATACACAGAATTTATTAATGTATAAATTATATTTTGTAGACATTTTTGGTAATAAGTATCAAATTAAAGAAAATGAACTTATATTACCTGGGGAACAAAAAATCCAAATTAATACTGAATTTTTATCTGATGGTATTTATTTATGTGCCATAGATACTGGAAGATATAAAATAATAAGAAAATTCATTGTATTAAGATAAAAAATTAAAATTAAAAAAATTTCTTATTTGGAGATGCTATGAAAACTTTAAGATTATTCGTAATATCAATTTTTATATCATTAATGACTTTCTTTAGTGCTAAAAGCCAGATAGATACCTGCTGGACAATGGTCTATCCAAATGACCCGGAGCATGGATATAATAATCCTGATTCTGTTCTATATGATTCTTGTAATTGCAAAGATGCTTACCATAAAGGATGCGATAGTGTTTATGCAAAACAATGGTTTGAATTTAGTTTTATGGTTAATGATCCTTATAACTTTCCATCCTTTCCCCCAGATACAATTATAGAAACAACCTGGCAGAACCTTGATACTAACTATGTTGAATTAAGAAATTTATTTCAAGACCTTGAAAATATTTTTGGCCCTTTTGTATTTAGGAAAGAATTCCCCCATTGGATTGATTCTACAGCTTTAGGAAATAGAACATACTTAATAAGATTTCAAAATTATTGTAATATTTTGTATGTAGTAAATTATTTAAATTATGATAGTCTATTATATAAACCATATTACCAAAATCGCTGTGTACATTTAGTCGGTACAGTAGATAATGAAATTATAAAAAATTTGGATTTTTCAATATATCCTATTCCTTGTGAGAACATGTTAAAATTATCAATAAGTTCACAAAATTTGTTAAAGTACAATTTATATTTTATGGATATATTTGGTAATCGATACCAAATAAAAGAAAATGAAATTTTGATACCAGGAGAACAAAAAATCCAAATAAATACTGGGTTTTTATCTAATGGTATTTATTTATGTATTATAGATACCGGTAAGGCTAAAATAATAAGAAAATTCATTGTATTAAGATAAAAAATTAAAATTATAAAAATTTTTTTTGGAGGTAAAATGAAATCTATGAGATTGCACCTTACATCAATTTTTATTTTGGTTCTGATTTCCTTTAGTGCTAAAAGCCAGGTGGATACCTGTTGGACAATGGTATATCCTGATGATATATTGAATGGCTATTCAAATCCTGATTCTGTACTTTACGATTCTTGTCATTGCAAGGATGCGTACAATAAAGGATGCGACAGTGTTTATGCAAAACAATGGTTTGAATTTAGTTTTATGGATAATGACCCATACAACTTTCCATCCTTTCCACCAGATACAATTATAGAAACTACATGGCAAAATCTCGATTCAAATTATGTTGAGTTGAGAAATCTATTTCAAGGACTTGAAAATATCTTTGGAAAATTTATTTTAAGAAAAGAATTTCCTGATGCTGTTGATCCCATATTAGCTGCTAGAGCTTATATCATAAGATTTGATAATTATGTTAATATTGATTCAGTAATCTTTTATTTGAGCAATGAGTTGATTGAAAAAATTTATTATTTGAATAATGCAGCTCACTTATTATCTAATTATGAAGAACCAAATTCAACAAAAGATATAAAATTATATCCTAATCCATGTACCACATATACAAACTTATTTTTAAAAAATTATTTTGGATTATTTATCATTAAATTATATGGTTCTAATGGACAATTCATTGAAGACATATCAGAACCAGAAAATTCAGATAATTTTACAGTTTTTAAAATAAATACAACTCAATTTTCAAATGGACTTTATTTTGTTGTTATTTATTATATGAATAAATATTATATTATTAAGTTGATTGTAATAAAATAAGTTAAATAAATATTAATGGTGTTTTATGAAGACAAGATGAACGTTTGTTGTATTTATTTATTTTCTTTTATCATGTTTTTCAATTATCTTATATGCTCAAATTGATTCTTGCTTTAAGTTAGTTTATCCTAATCAACCTGAGAATAATTATTTAAATCCCGACTCTGTTATTTGGGATAGTTGTACTTGTTTGAAATTAAATGATAGTTGCAAATTAAGGTACGCAAAGAAATGGTTTGAAGTTCAATTTTATAACGACCCTTTTAATTTTCCTCAAGCTCCGAGAGATTCGATTATTGAAGCCACCTGGCATCAAATAGATACAAATATGGTTGAATTGAGAAACTTATATCAGGGTCTTGAAGATTTATTTGGTAATTTCATTTTAAGAAAGGAATTTCCTGATTGTATAGATACTAATGTAGTTGCAAGTAAAGTTTATTTAATAAGATTTAGTAATTATACTAATATTGATTCTGTAATTAATTTTTTGAGTAATGAATTAATAAAAAAAATTTATTATTTGAATAATGCAGTTCACTTATTATCAAATATTAATGAACAAAGTTTTGAAATGGGAAATTTGAAAGAAGATGGTATAAAATCGAGGTTAGATAATGGCTGCATGGATTATCATAAAAATTCATTGGAATGGAATTTATTTTCGATTCATACTCCTTTGGTCGTGAAATTGCCGTGCTTATAAATGAATTCCGTCAGCCAGGAAGATATTCTGCAATGTTTAAATCTCCTGATATATTCAACGGTGTTTATTTCTACCGCCTCGAAGCAGGAGGTGTGATTGAGACAAAGAAGATGCAGTTGATAAGGTAAACATTTGTACCAAAATATTGCAATACTTCACCCAGAGCGGTTGTTCAGCGGTGGTGGGTTCATTTTTATTTTGCACATAACACAAAAATATTCCGAATTTCTTTGGGTTGTTATACTTTGCCAGTCACGCACTTCTTCATGACTCGGTTTT
>DAHXMP010000253.1 GCA_027371665.1 Bacteroidota bacterium
TTTCGCATTTTTCGAATCAAGATTCCCGGTAGGTTCGTCCGCAATTAACAGTGCAGGATTATTTATCAATGCCCTTGCTATTGCCACTCTCTGCTGTTCTCCACCTGATAATTCTGACGGTTTATGCTCACATCTGTCAGCTACACCGACAATACTTAGTAACTCCTCAGCTTTATTCCGGGCTAAATGAAAAGAATCCCCGTTTATTAATGCCGGCATCATCACATTTTCCAGGGCTGAAAATTCAGGCAACAAGTGGTGAAACTGGAAAATAAATCCTATATTATTGTTCCTTATTAATGACAGTTCATCATCACGCAATAAGGAATAATCAAAGCTGTTATTACCGATTTTTAATTCAATTTTCCCCTCATCTTGCTTATCAAGTGTGCCCAGTAAATGCAGTAAAGTGCTTTTACCGACTCCTGAAGGACCCATTATAGCTGTAAATTCACCTTTTTTTATCTCGAAAGACAACCCCTTCAGAACAGGTACATCTTTATCTTTAAGTTTTGAGTAAGACTTTTTTAAATTCTCAGTCTTTAAAATATAATCAGTCATTTAGATTTAATTCAACATTGATATCGGAATAAAAATGCTATTTTAAGTTTTAAAATAAATTTATTCTTTACAAACTATTTAATTATCCTCATCGCCACCCTGCGGTTCTTGGCTCTTGCATCATCGGATGTTCCTTTAACCAAAGGCTGTTTTTTCCCGTAACCGACTGTTTTAATCCTGCTTGCATCAATACCTGCATTTACAAGATAATTTTTTACCGAATTTGCCCTGTCTAAGGAAAGTTTATTATTATAATCATCCGAACCGACATCATCGGTATGTCCTTCAATCTGGATTTTAATATTCGGATTGTCCTTCAAAAATTCAACGATTCTCTCCAGTTCAGGAATTGATTCATCCTTCAGGTCGGATTTATCGAAATCAAAAAATATCAGAAGCCTCGTATCTCCGCTTTCTAAGGGTGATAAAAATATATCCTTGTTTTCTACATGGCCCGTGTCTGTTGGGTCCACTTCATACTTGTCGCTGTAAAACAAATAACCATCCTTTTGGGCTGTTATCGAATAGGTTTTCCCCGGCTGTAAAACCACATAATAACTGCCATCTTCATCGTCGCTTCTCATGTCGGCAACCTTCTTGCCAGTATGCAAATCTGTAACAGTGATTTTACTCCCTAATGGCTTATCAGTCATAGCATCTTTTACAGTTCCCTGGACCATAACAACCGCATCTGAACCATATGGATTCGGCACTGCCATGTATATATCTAATCCCCCGCTTCCACCGCCTCTGTCTGAAGAGAAATAGGCTATATCAGAATTTGTCTGCGACACATAGTAATATTCATCCGAACTTGAATTAATCGGTAAACCCGGATTAAGCGGTGCAGTAAAATTATTGCCCTGGTACTTGGAAACATAAATATCGAAGCCACCCATTCCTCCGGGTCTGTTTGATGCAAATGTCATGGTTTTATTATCAACCGCCATTACCGGCGACATTTCATCGTATTCTGAATTTATCGGGCTTCCTATATTTACCGCCTTAGACCAACCATCCCGGGTACGGGTTGACATATAAATATCTGTTCCTCCCATTCCTCCGGGCCTGTCGCTCACAAAAAACAAAGTGTTCCCGTCACTCGTTAAAGCCGGTTGAGAATCCCAATACTCCGAATTTACGTTTGGTCCCAGATTTTGTATATCAGTCCACACCCCGTAAACCTTTCTTGCGCTGAATAAATCTGTTCTTCCCTGGCCTTCTTTCCCATTATTATAAGCCGCAAATACCATAAACTGACCGTCAGGTGTAACAGTTACCGAACCTATTTGAGCTCCTTCGTTAACATCTCCTTTGAGTTCCTCCGGGGATGACCAGCCTTCTGAATTTCTTTCTACATAATATATTTTTTGGTCCCCGTCGCGGTTTGATGTAAAAAACAATATCCTGCCGTTCTGCGTAAAGCAGGGTGCAAAATCATCATCGGAACTGTTGAAATCTACCGGCATTATGTTTACCTTAGGCTGTGAGAAAGCCATTGCAGCTGACATTAAAATCGAAATAATAATATATATTTTTCTCATACTTTTCTCCTTTCCCGATTATATTTCAAACCATAATGCAAGAACAAGCTGTATCGAATGAAGCATCCTGTTGGATGATGTTTCGATTTTATTATTTGGATTATTATAATCTACCCAATACGTATCGCTTGTTACAGGTGTCAGCATAAACTGAAATCTACCCTGCGGGACAAGAAATATTTTTTTGGATAACGGTATCTTATAACCTACTCCTCCCTCAAGTCCGAATCTCATTGTCTTTTGTGAACCGCTTTCATTCACGGTCATAGAACCGGATGTTATTGCAGGAAAGCCCATACCTCCCCAATAAGGATATGTATTCAATGTCGAATTGTCTAATGTAGTCGGCTGCCAAGTAGTTTCAATGTTTCCTAATAGAAGATGGAATGTAGGCCCGACTGTAAAAAATAAATTATTTGTAGCATTTATTCTCAATAGAGGAGTCAAAGTTAAATAAGCAGAAGAAACATCAACCTTTAGGTTCATGTCATGAGACTGTCCGTAAATATCGTAATCTGTTCCGCTTGTAGTCAGTCCATAATCTTTCTTATCATAATTTATCCTGAATTGGAATGCAAATGTTTTATTGATATCAACATCAATTAATGCTCCCAACAATGGCGAAATACCGTTTGCAGATGCTAATCCGTTCCATAATGTTCCATGCTGAAAGGTTGGGTCCCAACTCATTGACTGATTAAATAAGTTAATATTAATCCCGCCTTCTATACCTATAATAAACGGGCTTCTTTTATAGCTCCAATCTTCATTTGAAGACTCGCCTTTCTTGCCGTGAGGCCTTAATACATCCTCCTGTGAATATATTAATCCACTTGAGATAATAATAAGAAATGCATAAATAATAAATGATTTGAAATATTTCATAATGTACCCATCAGAAATTGTGATAAATAACATTTTTGTATAATACGATTTATTTCATTTTATATTAGATTATGGTCAAAAGCCATTCAACATATATCAGTTAATATAAATATAAGGAATTTCAGCTAGAACATTCTGTTATTTTTATTTTATATCTTTACAGGTAGCTCTCAATTTATTTTCCTCAACCAATTTATTCAATTCAACGGATAAATTTTTAAAAGCATACTTGTTGCCGCAATTACACATCTCAGTCAAAGGGTCTTTATCAATTATCATATCATACATTTCTTTGAGAGAGAGCGGTTTCTCAAGCTTTGAGTATTCTTCATAGGTCAGCTTCAGGAAAGCGACATTCTTTGTAATTCCCCTGTTATCCAGTAAATAACCGTCACTCAAACGTGTGGGCAATTGAAATTTCCCGTCAACAATGATGTCAGAAGGATGCGGATAAGAAACTATTTCCGATTTATCTTCCGATAAAATTACAGGGACATTGTAATAATAATCAGCCCTTGTTTTATAAACAATTGTTGGTGGCCCCTTTGAATAATCAGGCTTAAATAAATCTTGGTCATCAGTACTACCTGTGTTTTTGTTTGTGGTACAGCAGCCTGAAAATATAACAACAATGAAAATCAGAAGAATGTATTTCATCTGTTCACCATAAATTTTTTGGAAAAAATTCCTTCATCTGTAATAAATTGTACAAAGTAGATACCGTCTGATAACTTATTTACGGGTACTTTTATTATCTGACTGCTAAGATTAAGACTTATATTCTTTACTTCCTTACCTTCGACATTCAGAATTTTAATCCCGTAAATCCTCCCGATAAAATTATTAGTATTAATGTTAATAAAGTCAGCAGAGGGATTTGGATATATATTAATATTGTTACTTATAACATTATTATCATTTACACCGGAACTCGGACTCCTTGAAATATTAATATCCAACTCATAAGTTCCGGTAGCACCTGCGAAAAACGGTGCAACATAAAAATATACTATCCCTCCGTTGTTAACGGTAATGTTGCCGGGCATAACAGCATCATAAGAATCAGACCAGGTGTTCCCGTCTGTTGAATATGAAAACAATGCATCCAAAGTATAAGTTTTACCGTTATCATTACTGTATGAATCCTGGAGCCTTGCATTTATAGAATAATCATACCCTTTGGGAAGAACAATTTTATAAAAATCGAAATCCGTTCCAACATGACAATTCGAGCCGTCAGTGTTAACACTTGCACTGTTGTTCGTAAAACTGACAGGAAGAGAGTATGCCTGCTCAACTGTGTTGTTAGGCTCGTATTTATCGGGCTGCAGCAATGGTCCCTGAACCGTTACAAAAATCGGATTCTGGTAATTTGTTGAACCTGTCAACTGCCAGCTCCCTCCTGATGGTTGGTGCGTAACGGCAAGCAGGTATGTCCCCGGTTCAACATTTAAACTTGTATTACTGAATGTTAAACCGCCAGTATAGTGATAACCGGGTTGTAGCCCGTTGTTTTCGCTCAAATCCTGAATATTAAATGCAAAACTTCCGTCAAGATTAAATAATGATACATCATAAGTTCCATAGAAAGTGCTCGCACCTGTATTCGATATATCAACATTAACTGATACCGCCTGCCCTTTTGTCAATGTTGTACCCGGAGTAACATTTATCCCGGAATAAAGCTCAATAACATTTGGATTTATTACATTCATTTCTACTAAGTTTGTATAGCTGTCCTTGTTTGATACCTGTACCCAGTTGCCTCCGGTCGGACGATAAAAAATGCTGATATAATAAGTTCCAGGCAACATACTCAGCATACCATTCGTTGAGAATTTAATTCCGTTTGTATAATGGTATCCTGCCTGCAAAGTCCAGTTAGACTTAATCTCCACGAAATCCACAAATACCAGATTATTATCAAAAACTGCGGCACTAAAATCACCGCTGAAATCGCTTGTTCCGTTATTAACTATGTCTGAAGAAACATCGAATGCCTGACCATAATAAATCGTTGCCGCTGATAGTGAAACATTATTATATAATTGCAAATCATAAGGTTTAGGATTTGATGGAGGCTCGATGCCAATCACTGCCTGCTGGTTGCTGTTATATTCTCCGGTTCCGCCTCCCGTTCCTAATCCATCCGGATTCAGGTTGTCAACAACAAAATATCCATCGTAATAACCTCCCCATCCCCAGTTAAAATGGAAATAATCATTATTATCGTAACCGTCACAAACAAAGCAATGCCCTCCCCCGTTACCGAATCCTGCATATAAAACAGGTCTGTTTGCATCGAGTTCGGTTTTTAACAAAGATATCCAGTTAGCTTCACTATAATTATTCCGTTCGACACCCTGTAGTGAACTTTTATAGCCAAAGTAGGTTTTAAATGCATATTCTGCACAATTAGTATCGGGGCTTTGCGATGATATTACGTAGGCATAACTTCCGTTCACACCGTAGTTCATATCAATACTTACACCGCAATTATACATAAGTGTTGCTACAGCGTTATTCTGACTGCTGACATTATTCGGCATCGAAGTCCAGTCATATGTGGTACCGCCGAAATTCGCAGATAATGTACCGAATGTCTGTTCATTATATGAATGAAAACCCGTACCCTGTGCTGGATAATTCCAGTATTTCATTATCTGCGCCATTGCGGTTGCAACACATCCTGTTACTGTCCGACCATTATTTTTATAATCAAAAGGACACATATCATTATAATAAGGCGATTGATTCCATGTTGTCTGGAGTAATGGACCAACGCTGTTTATGTTGTTTATTTCATCATTCGATGACTTCCCATTAGTATATAACTCCCATTTTTTCTTAATATCATTCGAGGCTTGTACTTTGTTTTCAATAATATATCTGATTTCATTTTTATATCCTTCCAACCATTTGGCAACATTTTCTGGTATATTCTCAGGATTAAAATCTCTTTCATTTGAATATCCTAATATTGGAATAACATTATCATCCCCTGATACAATGATAAAGCCGTTTGAGGAACTTATGTTGAAAACATAAAAATATATTACAGGATTTATTGGAGAATAATCGAATTTATCATTCGAGGTTGCTTTATAAACCAAATTAAGCCTGTGTGTATTTAATATTTGTGATGATACTTTATGATATAATAGAAAATTTTGACCTGCTGTTTTTGCCGTGTTCTCATCAACCGGCTTCCCGTAGGATAGGCTAAACACTGCAAAAGTAAAAAGTATAGAAAAAAATTTTTTCATGGCAATCCCCCGTCTAACAAATAAAAACTTTAAATGCCCTAATAAAAGTTCATTGAAAATTAAAAATAATTCCTAAAATTATCTACTCATATAAATAAACCACATCAAGATACTAAGAATTATCATAATAAAAAAAATAATTTAGTTGTATATAAAAAAAAGACATCATTTCTGATGTCTTTTATTCTTATATTTCTTGATAGTTCTATATAAATTATTTTTCTTTACTTTTTTTGTTACCTTTTTTATCGTTATCATTTACAGGTGAATTCTTTATTTCTCCTGATATATCGGATTTCGTCTCAGAATCTTCTTCCGCTGTAACATCATCTTCTATTTCAGTTTCTTCTTCAGATTCTGATTCCATTTTTTCAGTTTCTATGTTAACCTGGGCAGATTGTTCTTCGGAAACTGCTTGAGTTGCATCACCCTTTTCTTCTGGTCCTGATGTTTCTTCTTCCACGGCAATTTCTTCAGCTTTCTTTGCTTTCTTAGCCGCTCTTGCCTTCTTAGCTTCGGCTTTCTTGGCAAGAGTTTTCTTTCGGGCTTTCAGTGAAACCGTGCCATCCTGTGGAGCAGACCAGTCAACCAACTCGATAATTGCTGATTCTCCTGCATCTCCTCTTCGTGTGCCAATCTTAGTTATCCTGCAATATCCGCCGGGCCTTTCTTCGACAAGCGGAGCAATCGTATCGAATAATTCCTGTAACACAGCTTTATTAGTTATCACTTTTCCTACAAGGCGTCGGTTGTGAATATCAACTTTTTGGCCCTCCGGAAGCATGCCGTTCTTTTCATTATGTAATGCATACTTAGCTTTAGTAATTAAATGCTCGGCATATGGCCTTAATTCTTTTGCCTTAGCAAGTGTTGTCCTTACTTTTTTATATTCGAACAACGACGTCGCCAGGTTACGCATCAAAGCTTTTCTGTGAGATGCCGTTCTTTTTAATTTTCTTCCTCTTACTTGATGTCTCATTTCCCTACTCTGTCAAATCAAAACAAAATCAATTCAAAATTCTGAACTGTAAAAATTTATTACTAAAAATTATCATTCAAAGCGCTAGCTTTTTTGGGCTCTTCCTTCAGATATTTTTCAATATTCATCCCGAATTCCAAACCGAAGGAATGCACCACCTCGCCTAATTCGGCAAGAGATTTCCTCCCGAAATTTCTGAATTTAAGAAGCTCATTCTCCTGCAATGAAATTAATTCTGCAAGATTTTTTATATTTGCCGCTTTAAGACAATTATGTGCCCGCACCGATAATTCCAGTTCATCTACCGGCGTTAGAAGAATTTTGCGAAGTCGGTTTCTTTCGGCTTCCTTAACTTCTTCTTCAACAACAGCACGAGGTGGCTGTTCTTCTTCTTCCTCGTTAAAGCTGATAAACAGCTTAACATGGTCATTCATTATTCTTAACCTGAAATCTGTTAGGCTTAAGGCTATT
>DAHXMP010000265.1 GCA_027371665.1 Bacteroidota bacterium
TAATATTTATACTTTATACTTACACTTCAAAACAAATATAATAGTTTACATACACATTACATACACTTTTTTTTAATTAATACAAATATTAAGTTAATTTTTCTTAATGCTGAAAAACCAGTGTAGCTATGTTAAATGAAAGATTAATATAAGGATTGCATAAAAATAAATAAAGATAAATTAACAAGGTTCAACAGCCACCTTCTGCACGAACAAAAAAGCCCCTGATATTATTCAAGGGCTTTCATATATCTGACTTTTGTCTAACGTTTATTGACTATTTTCTGTTTCACTGTCCTTTACTGAACTTCCCGTTATAGATATGATTTCCTTCGGAATCAATACCTGTTATACGGTAAATATAGGAACCTGACATTATATCCTGTGATGGATACCAGGTAATCGTTGATTTGCCTGCACTATGAGGGCAGTTATCGAGCTTGTCAATCTGCTTTCCATCCATTGTGAAAATGTTAATAGAAATTTTCTCCATGTCCTTTGGCAAAATATAAGAAAAGTTTGTTTTGTATGACATTGGATTGGGGTAATTTTTGACATCAATTATCCAGTCAGGTCCCTTGAAAGGTATTTGCAAAAATTGAGTATTATTATCTTTGCAAAACTCGACATATTTGTTATTGTAATCAATCTTGCTGAAAAATTCTATATACAGAATCGAGTCCGGTACTTTATAGTTCAGGTCATATTTCGAAGATTCTCCTGGTATCAGCTGATTGATTACTTTCTGACCTATCAACACAGTATCTATGCAATCAATAATCGCATAAACATTCAATGTAACGCTGTCAGCAGGCAGTAATCCGTTTTGCCAGTAAGACGTTATTGTAACCGGTGAACCTTTAGAAATCTCAGGTTTGTCGGCAGACATGTTATAAAGGAAGAAATCATAAGCATTCAGGTCAACCGGAGATTTATCGTTGTATGAAAACATATCCTTAGCCTTCACTCCATTGTAATTAGTACCGAGATATGAGAAATCCATATTCGTAATTACATCAGGCTGGTTATAGACTTTATTGCAAACCTGGGGTGCAGGTGTATAGTATAAATACATCTCTTTAGTCTGACCCGGAATCAGGGAACCTAAATTTGCCTGTATATTGTTATCGGTTATGGAACAATTTGCAGGCAGGCTGTCTGCTACCGGCAGGTAATCCATGCCCGTATAAAGATTCAATGTAGCTTTTTGATTAATATCATTTCCCGAATTTGATACTGAGATTAAAACTCTTAGGATTTTGTTCACATCATTCGTTTTCAGAATTGATTCTCCATCCTTAAAAGGTATTCCGTTAACGCTGACGATTTTCTTAAATGCCTTTAGTTTCGGGCCTGCAGGAACAACTGTTACTTTTGCTCCGTTTACGTTTAATAAATTGCCGTTGGGGTCTTCGTAATTTAATTTCTGTAAGTTTGAAATTACAACATTATCCCCGGCATCATAACTGTAAATCTGTCCCTTTTCGAGAATGTTGAATTTTGTATTATCTACGGTCGGGAACACCTTGAATGAAGACAGGTCAATAGTTTCGGTATTGGTGCTATCGGTATATTTAGCAGGTAAAGTGTTTTGCAGTGTATCGAAGTTAGTATTGTTAATATCCAGCGTTGACCATTTCACGCTTTGCAATCCGGTGAAATAATTGCTTGTGTTAACATTGATGTCATCCAGCGAGCCGGTACCGATAACAAGCTTCTGAAACTCAACTGGAGTTCCGCTGGAGTTCTTTCTTGTTATGCTGAATTTTGATGAAGGCACATCATAACTTACAGGTCCCTTATCAGTATTGTCATAATATACTTTTCTGCCCGAAAGAGCAAAATCAATAGTGTAAACACCTTTGCCCAATGATTCATCGACGCTAATTAAGAAAATAAAATAAGCACGTCTCGATGGCTGGAGCAGGGGTAGTTTATTTCCCATTTTCACAAGGACTTCTCCTTCAGGCTGATTGAATCTCCATCCTGCGCGGAATGAGCCGAGATCGTCTCCTCCCTGGATTATTTTACCGGTTGCAGGGTCAACTGCTGCAGGAACAAGGGGACGCGGATATGATACATAACTCATAACAACTTTTGAATTGCCGAGTTCAGGAGGTAACGAAGGAGTAACCGTAGTATTTACCCAATTGTCATCTGTTCCATTCATTACTTCCACTCTTATTTCAACAAATGTTCCGCTAACGTTTTTGGGGTAATCCTTTAAATCGGGATTGCTTTTATCTGCCGCAGGAACGAGGGTTATGCTTTTGTGGTCAACTGACGGGTCAATTATAGCCGGCATATCAATTTCCGGTTCAATTAAACTGCATGGGTCCTTACCGCCGGAATAAGTAGTAACAGTGGATTCACCATACCCGTAAGAAACATGATACGGGTCGAAATTAATATCGAAGTCATGCGGTTCTCTAATATCCTGAACAACATATTTTATGAATCCTGTATCCAAACCGAACTTAACCATCGAGGGCGAGGGCTGTGCCGTTATTCTATAATCCACTCCCTGGGAATAACCCGATAAATCATGAGAAAAGATTACCCAGGGTGAGCCGCCGAAAATTTCTTCTACGACAAGCCATCCGCCTTTGCTAATATCAATCGGTCCTTCTTTACCCATGCCTTCGTACTGGACATGGAATTTAAAATTAGTTATACCGAGTTTTTCGTAATAATCGTCTCCGTATGTATTATCGGCACCTGCACTCCAGCCCGAATCCACCTTGCCGTAAATATCGTCCTGGTGGGAGAAAACATGAGGTGAACCGGCAGGATAATCCTCACCGTTACCAAGCATAAACGCATCGTGAAGGTATCCGGAGGGGGAGTGGAACCTGTCGCCTCTGTCGTCAATCCAATCGTCAATACCGTCATGGTTGTCATCGTCGAGAGCTGGCGGTATAAGCAATTGTGGGATATAAATATGGTACTGGAACTGGTCTTCCCAAATCTCAACAGAATCCCCTGTATTAGGATTATCAATCCATTTCTGAAACTTCCCGCCGTCTATTTCGACTATTTTTTCAATATCATAAGTCCCGTCTGCCTTTTGGGGCAATGTTATTTTGTAACCACCAAGCCCTTTTGGAATGTCATAAATCATATAGCCGAATACGCCGTCTCCGAGGCTATCAATGCCATCCATCGCCAAGGACGGGTCATTATACTGAACATCATAACCTGCATTTCTAATCCAATAATAAGAGTATTCTGTAGAAGCATCTACATTGAATGTAATATTAGCTTTTCCCCATTCAGGAAGATATTTTAAATTATTCCCCAAAGGGTCTGTGATTTGGAAACAATTCGATAGGAACTCGAATTGAAGCGGATTCGGCAGTGGAGCATAATAAGAATAAGTCGTTCTGATTGGAGTCATTTTGCTCTCATTGAAAATTGTCTTATACGTAATTTTCGAATAAAGAGAATTTTGCGGGGTAGGATGCCTCATGTCAATCTCTTCACCTCCGAGGGAGAGAACTGCAATAAATTCCCTGTGCGGCTGAGGAACTGTTCCTCCAACCCTGTCAGTAGCTTTCAGAGTATATTTTGTCGTATCAATAAAGGTGAATCCCTCGTAATTGTCAATCTTCTGCCAGACAAGCTGTTTCCAGATAATATTTCCGTTTTTATCTCTCTCCATCCAGTTTGTCCAGGAAGTATCCGCGAGGTTGGGATTGTTTATATCTTTAGAATACGGATAAAACATTCCTGCAACTTCGCTTGTATCCTTAACCTTCCCATAAGCATACCCAACACCTGCCGACATAGGAACCAGGTCGGGCGGATCAACCCAAATCTCGTAATAGCAGTACGGGTCTGCGTATTCATATCCTGCGACTTTACCAATATCCCATGTAACTTTCCATACCCTTATTTTATCACCGGGAGCTTCAATGTCAACAATACCGTCTCCATTCGTATCAATGGCTCTGATACCATCATGGTTGATATCTTCATAATAAAGAGAATCTCCGCTTCTTAGATGCTCCCAGGGATTTCTCCAGTAAACCGAATCTTCTTCAATAGAATAACCCTTCGGGTAAATCGAAGAAGTATCAAGCCAGACATCAGGATGGCCGTCGTGGTCCATGTCATACTCGGGATTTTTTTCATCGTCGCTTCCGCGCAATACATCAACGAATTTTCCACCCGGAGTTCTGAGAATCGGTATGTTGATCTTCGAATCTGTCCAGTAAAACGGAACATCCTTTGGGATATATTGCACATATTTAGTACCCATCGCAGGTGTCCGCTCTTTATTTTCCATTATCATAAAGACTTTGAAAGGCTGATAATACAAGCCGAGGAAATTCTTCCAGTTCAGGTCTGCATCGGCAGCTATTTGTGCACTGAACATTATTTCAGCATAATTGTTCCATTTGTAATAATAATCAGCACCTTCATTATCGCTGTATGTAACTACGCTGAAAGATGTATAAATGTAATCTGCCCATGACAGGTAATTGTTTACTTTTTCATGAATTGTGCTGTCAGGCGGAGGTGTCTTCAGCCTGTAAGTAATAACTTTTTCCGAAAAAGGCGGCATTGAAATTTTTGAGAATTGCAGTACCTGGCCGTTAATTGTATAATTAACATCAGGATTCACAACATCAACGAAGCTAAAGAAATCCCTGATAGTCTCCTTAATGGATATATCGTTTATCGGATTTGCTGTCAGGTTGCGGACCTTTACTCTCACTTCAAAAGTATCAATTGCATCATAAGCGACGGCATTGCATCCTGCTGTAATTCCGGCAGGCAGGTCATTGTAGGTTGAGCGTGATACATCTACATTTTTTGCAAAGGCATACATAAAAGTATTCAATGTCCATTGTAGCTGGCGGCTCCCGCTGCGTATATCGTTTCCTCCTCCGACAGTCGGTAAGCCGGTATTGCATACTATTTTTCCTTCGTTTGCATTTGTACCGTTCAAAACGAAAACGACAGGATTGTTGCTCATTGTTTGTGCAATTACTTCGGCATTAAGATTTCTTATTGACGGTACCCCGTTTGAATACAGGAAATCTCCGGTTGCTCCTTCCGTAAAAGCAAGGGGATTATTCGATGGTAAAAACCTGATATTGATTAAATTTGTCTGGGGATTTGCATTTTCGATATTATTGAAATCTACCGTACCCGGCTTTAGATAGCCAAGCTTCTCGATAAAATATACCGCATTTCCTTCGGCATATATCATCCCGCCCCCTGCAAGAAAAGCATCGAACTTTTGCTTTAATTGTTTAAAATGCTGAAAGACGCTGTCAATATAAAATTTATTATCAGTGCCGCTGGCAGTGAACGAAGGAATTATCAATAACTGTGTTGAAGGATTAATACCGCTCGAATCAATTGTCTTATCGTCCACATAATAATAAATATTGTTGTATAAATAAGCATCGAGCATGTTTTTAAAATAAACAGATTCCCACGAAACCGTGTTGTTATTCTTCCTTATACTGCTTTGGAAAATGGCTACGGTATTAGCATTCCCTTTATACTGAATCGTATAATGTTCGGCACTTTGCCAGTCATAAGTTGAATAAGGGATATTTGTAACAGTTGAATATGCAGATGGAATTACATCCGGATAGACAAAACTGCCCCTGTTAGGACCGGTTTTTATCCAATAAATTGAGTATTCCCCGTATTTCGGGAACAAAATGCTATCCATGGAATTATTAGTAAATCTTAGGTCTGAATATGCATATTGAAGAACAAACTTATACATGCTTAAAAAATTGTTCTGCGACGAATCGGTTGGAATAATTATTCCGCCAAATAGTTTAGAACCAGCGAGAACAGTAAAAGTCAGTATGTAAAATAAATAAGGTTGTAGAAATTTTTTCATTTACACCCCCCAGTGTTTTTTATATAAAATTTCTTCATTTCAAGTTATAATTATTATTCTGATTTATTTTCAGAACACAATTGTAGATTAAACATAACTAATAATATTAATAATAACAAAAAAAATGGTAAAAGGTTGCAAAAAATTATTATTTATTCGGAGATTCGACAATTATCCTTACTGTTCTGCAATAAAACCGTCCTTCAGGTAATGAATTATCATATAATAAAGATGCTTTCCCATAACCTTCAACATTTACCGAAGATGCTTTTAGTAACTTAGCGACAGCCTTTGCTCTTGACTTCGAAAGTTCGAGATTATAATCTTCATCGCCAACCCTGTCTGTATAGCCTTCAACCTTAACAATCGAATTATATTTTAGCTTTGAATTCATGTATTTGACAATCTGCATGTTTTCAGGGTTTAACGATGTTTTGTCATAATCGAATAATATCAGGTTGTAAACATCAATTTCCTTATCGTTTTTATTCAAAATCTGTTTTTCTTTTAAACTTATCCTTTTCAGGAGGATTTTTTGTTCATTGCTTATAACTGAAATTCCCGAATCTGAAGTAGCTTCAGCCTGGCACTCGAGGCTTCCTGCACCATTTGGAATATCTTTCAGATCATTGCCGATGTTCCAGTCAATAACCTGGGGAATACCACCTGTATCTGCAAATATTTTTCCGGTATTTTTATTGGCAGAGGCTGTCAGTTCCCACTCCCTGATTTTATTCACTTTATCCGAATTAATCTTAAATCTTACTTGTGGTGGTGTTACCTGAACAAAAAAATCGTTATTAATAATCGGGGCAATAATATCCCATGTGTCCGAACTGATTTCAACTCTCCGGTTCTCGGCTATGCAGTCGCTGTCTTCTCCGATAGAATAATTCTGAGGCAGGTTCCTTGCATTAAGAGTTATCCTGTTCTTCTCAATGCCCCAAGTATTCTCAAGATAATCAGCTACAGACTTTGCTCTTTCCATTGACAAATCTTTATTGTTTGCCTCATTACCGGTATTCGAATTACAGCCTGTGATTGTGATTTTAGATTTTTTTTCATTTTTCAACCTGCTTCCGATAATATTCAAAAGGTTATAATAGACCTCCAAAGCCGGGCCTTTGTCAAAATCAGCCGGATTGCTGTTTTGAGCTTGATTCTTTGTTAATAACTTGTATCTCTCGGGTAATTTTCCGGAATTGTCATCGAAAAATATATATCTGAGCAGTGGCTGTGTATTTAATGACTTAAATTCCTCGATTTTTATGACAGGCGGATATTCAACACCATCTTCTATTCCGGCTATTGATAATTTTAATAATGTGTCAATAGTTTTTATTGCTGACCTTGCAACGGGCATGGGCAGAAAAACAGTATCTGTCCTGAAGGTGCGGGTATTTATATTTCTAATGTATTTGTCGTAACTCGTGTCAATAATAGTCCTTTCAAAACCTGCCTGGTATTCAGGTCCGCTTACTGAAGCAGTTTCGATTTTCACGGTATCAATTACCGGATAATAGTGATCTTCGTTAATCGTATCGGGAATTAGGGTTGGCATTGTTGAAAACAACAGATTAAATCCGAGCTTTGCCGTATTAACATCAATTGTAAAATCGTTCGCTATCTGAACGAATCCGAAAGCAAAGACCAAATCCGTAGAAAGCAGTACTGTGCCGTCATAGTTAAGTGGAATTTCATAGGATAATCCTGTGCAGAGCTGAGAAAATAAGCTTAAATTCATAGGTTTGTTTTCGTTTGTAATTGTCCTTTTTTGACTTCCGTCGGGGAAATAAGCAGACAGGGGAGTTATTATTTCCTCGTCATGTGTAAAGCCGTTATACAGGCGGATACCGGCATTAACCCCTGTCAGCAGTGATAATCTTTTCATGAATTCAAATTTCAGCATTGGCTCGAGTACGACGTTCGACAGGTCTGCCGAAATAGTATTTCTTATTGTCGAAGGCACATCTGAGCCGGATGACATCATAACTGAAGGTATGTCTTTATCTATGCTTGCTCTATCATAAGTGTATAATGCCTTGAAACGAATTGAGAGATTTTTTCTGAATGGTATTTCATAATAAAGCCCCAGGGAAATGCCGAAATTATTACCATATGAAAATTGCGAGGATGAATCTCCTATGCTGTAAAGCTGGTTTAAGTCCGATGAATTGAAATTCATGTTCTGGTATGTAGAAAAGCCATACTTGGTTGATGTCTCCGGGTTTTCCTGTCCGTATGATTTTAAAATTAATGTTTGAAAAAGTATAATTGTTATCATCAGGATATTAGTAATTTTGCTCACCGTGATATATTTTCCGAAAAACCGTTCAAATTCAAAATCAGACATAACTTAATTGTATTTTACCCCTAAATATTAATTGAATAAGATTAAATTACAAAATTTTCTGTTTCTATCTTATTTTTGTAAAATTTTATTATGATAATTTATTATTGAATATGCACGGACTTTACATTCATTTTCCATTCTGTTCAAAGAAATGCCGCTACTGCGACTTTTATTCTGTTACTGATACTGTTGTTATTAATAAAATCATCGAATCGGTGATAGCTGAAATAAAATTGAGAGGCACGGAATTTCATCAGGGGGAAATTGTTGATACCGTTTTTATCGGCGGAGGGACTCCTTCGCTTATGAGCCCGGAACAGCTTGAATTTTTGATGACAGCTGTCAGAAAATATTTTCGTTTGGCTGATAATACGGAAATAACAATCGAATGTAATCCCGGAACAATAACGATTGAATCGTTATCGGCTTATCGCAATACGGGAGTTAACAGGCTGAGCATAGGTGTGCAGTCTTTCGTTGCCGAAGAGCTTGAATTCCTGGGAAGAATCCATGATGCCGGGGAAGCCGAGAAAGCCCTTGTAATAGCGAGTGAAGCCGGCTTCGACAATATCAATGCCGATATAATATTTTCTGTTCCCGGGCAGACGGCTTTCACACTTGAATATACACTTAACAAACTGCTTGAACTTGAACCTGCGCATATCTCGGCATACTGCCTGATTTATGAGAACGGCACTCCTCTTTTCAATGATATGAAGTCGGGCAAAGTAGTAAAATATTCCGATGAAATGGATGCGAAATTCTTTGAAGTCGTTTCGGGAAGGCTGACTGCGGCGGGATATGAACATTACGAAGTTTCCAACTTTGCCTTAAAGGGTAGAAAGTGTCAGCATAACCTGAAATACTGGGCAGGCTGTGAATATTTTGGTATTGGTCCTTCTGCTCATGGTTTCATCAACGGAAGAAGGTATTGGAATTACCGTTCTGTAACTAATTATATACGATATCTTTCCGAAGGCAGGCTCCCTGTTGAAGGCTATGAAGAACTAACAAAAAAACAGAAAATCGCCGAGAGAATTCTTTTAGGATTGCGTTCCGAAGGTATAGACACTACAGCATTCAAATCAGAGTTCGGTATTGATTTATTACAGGAAGAACTTCGTTTTTTCGAAGAATTAAAAATTTCAGGTTACTTGTATTTTGAGAATGGAAGAATCTGTCTCACCACAAAAGGCTACCTCCTCTCAGATGAAATCTCAGTCAAGCTCTGCTCGCTAATCGAGAAAAGCAAGTAAATCATATTTTGAAAATAAATTATTATTAAGTAAATTATCATAGTCTTTGAACCTTGTTTGAAAATTAGTATTTAAGTATATGGCATCAAAAAGTCAGTCATTATCCTATTCTTTTCATTTACTATTTCTGCTTACTGTCAATGGCCAAGAGTTGGAAGAATAGAAAGAATAAAAGCCCATCAAACCGAGTGAAAATTTTTTTGGATGATTAAAAATTCAATTATTAAAAATTAGAAATTGAAAATTTTGTTTAAAATATCTCCTTTCCCTTAGGAAATGCAGGGAAAGGTGTATAATTAATTAATAATTACTGCCGACTAACGACTAATTGCGTTACTTTGCAGCTTGGCGTCTTTGCATGAAAAAAATCTTTGTGAATTTTGTGTTAATATAGTGTGATTGCATCTTTCAGACTATGGATTCCGCATCAAGTGCGGAATGACAGAACGAAGCAGGTTAGAAATTGAAAATTTAATTCATCTCCTTCTAATGTCGCTGTAGATGTTACCTGCCGCCATGCCGACAAGTGCGTCATAGCCTCCGTAATCAAATTCACGGTAGTATATCATTGCGATGAATGTATCGCCGGAAGTTACGGTATTTCCCTCAAACTCATCATAGGACAGGTTTTCCATATTTCGCGTATCGTAATTATACCTTCCGGTTGCATACAAGTAATTATGCCTCGCCCGCCTTACCCAATGCCTCAGGTGATAATAACGGTCTTTTTCATCGTAATACATCTGCCAGCTTGCATCCGGCTTCCACTCGTTAAAAGAACCGGCAATGAAAACATCGTCCCTGCTTATCCATCCTTCAGGGTCGAGTAGAAATTCGACATTGACATAGTTGTCGTTGTTATGAGTTATGCCTGTTGTAATCATAGCTCCGTCATCGTCGCTTTCGGTAAATATGCCGTTTCTTCTAAGGTCGGAAAGCGGAAGTCTTACCGGTGTGTTCAGGTTCGGGAACATTGCAAGGTTATCCAGTTCAAGAATTCTGTATGCATTTTGGGCTGGTACTCCGTTTATGCGAAAAATCTTACCGGCAGAAGAAAATCCGGAAACCAAAGTGCTTAACTTGTATTTGAAGAGTTTCTTATTTTCACTGTCACCCTTATCATCCTGGGAAATATAATAAGGTTCAAACCAGCGGTGGTTCCTGTAAATTACGGCTGTGTTAAGCCTGCTGTCAAAAAGCCGGGCGGATGTTGTAACAATCAATTCGATATTGAAAGCCGAATTCGTGGCATTTACCGTAGGCTCGTAGAAATCGCTGTAAAGGTTCAAACTGCAGTCAACTTTCGGATTAATTACAAAAAAGCGTGCCTCTGCATATACAGTGCTGTCTTCGTACAAGTCGAGGAGTTTCATTTTCCAGTTGCCTGCAAAAGGGAATTTGACCTGTTCGTTCGGTACCTGCAGTTTCCCGCGATATGTATAGTACCTGGACATTATCGGTGATGATTCCCAAGTGATGTTGCTTGTCCTCAGCAAAGTTATGTCGTTAAGAAACACATTGTCATCTTCCTGCCAGTCGTATGAGCAGTGGACGAATTTGGCATAAAAGCTCGGCGGAACGGGTGCATCAACATCAAATTCTATTGTGATGTAAGCCTCTCCGAAAGGGAGATTGGCAGTTGTTCCGGGTGTTTCAAGAAAAACTATGGGAGGAAGCGTCTCGTCATTTCCCCCGTAAGCCCTAATCATCCTCACCTGCGGCGGTACTTTTATGTCTTCTTCATTTATTTTATTTGAATCAAGCCGGGCATTGGCTTTACATAATAAAAAAATGAAAATTAAGGGGATAAAGAAAAGATAACTGCAATTAGGATTACTTAACGATATGTTAGTGAGGCGCTGCAATTCCTGATGAACATCAGAAGTTGAACATATAATTCAAACCCAGGGAAATAGAAAATGCCCTGGGATTAAACTCGCTTGTGAACTTTTCAGTCGAATCCGGCGGGAATTGCTGAAGCAGAGGGTCGTCTTTTACGAAATCTTTGTAAATACCCGTTAGCATGTAACCGGCAGTTATTAATAGATTAACTCTACCGCTCTCATCGCTGATAAAGGGAATGACAGCACCTGCCTTCACTTCAGCAAGTAAATTGAGCTTGCCGGTTTCAATTTTAGCTCCGTAATTGGCACTGACTGGTAAACCGAAATTGAAACCAGCTATAATCCCTCCGTAATAAAAAGCCGGGCTGATTGTAAAATAACTGTAACTCATATCGAACGAAATGCCTTCGTTTAATCCCCTGACTTTGTAAGCATAGGTTGTCATTCCAATATCTGTAATAAACCCAAGATGGCTGTCATTGCTTGCCGGGAAATAGAATGAGAGCCCGAAATCGGGAAGCCCATTAAATGCAAACACGCTTTTCCTGTCCAGTGGAGAATAATTAGCATTGTATCCTGTTTTTGCCGACAAATAGGGACCGGCACTGAAAGGATAGTTTCCCTGAGTCTTTGTTTCAAGGCTTAATGCAATAAACACTATTAATATTATAAAATGTTTCATTTCGCATAAGTTCCATTTCTTATTGATTGCTCGATTAAGTTAACCTGAGCAAAATTTGTACCATTTGGGAATAATTTCTTATATAAATCAATAAGGCTTAGAGCTGAATCATTACGTTTCATGCTGAAGAGCGTTTCGATTTTGCCAAACATCGCAGGCTCGTAGTAATTAGTATCTGAATAGTTATCAATCACGGAATCAAAATAAATCAATGCCGAAACGGGGCTGTAAAGCTTATTATAGAGAAGAGCAGTGAAGTATTCCCTGTGTGCGAGCTTTTCTCTAAGTTCTTTAATATAATCTAAAGCTTTACCGGCGAGAGAATCTTCGGGATAAATGGTTTTAAATTCGGAAAATGATTGAATAGCTTTTGTTGTGTACTCCTGGTCCCTGTCGTATGGAGGCGACAACTTATAATAACACAAACCTGTTTTGAAGAGGCTCTCCTTTGAATAATCACTTTGAGGGTAAATCTTTCTAAGCATGTTATAATTATAAGCGGCGTAGATATATTCTTTTCTTAAGAAATTTGATTCCCCGAGATAAAACTGGGCATCATCAGCATACTGGCTGGCAGGGTACTGCAAACGAATGGTTTC
>DAHXMP010000266.1 GCA_027371665.1 Bacteroidota bacterium
CCAAGCCTGCCACGCCGGGATTGCCTTTACCTCCTAAACCGGCGGGCCAATTCAGAGACTTGCCTGTACCTATGTTTTTAGCCCATTCGGGTGATACTTTAAAGCAGGAGTACTGAACAGCATAATCAAAACATCCGTGGAATTGCTTGCAGGGATACCTTCGATAGTTTACGGGTTTTGGGGTTTATTCGTTTTCGTGCCTTTTTTCAGGAATATCGAGCTTAAATTGAACATTTTACCTTATGGTGTAGGTATTCTCTCCTCGTCAATTGTTCTCGCTATTATGATAATCCCATATTCATCTTCAATTATCAGGGAAGTGATTACGATGGTTCCGAAAGATATTAAAGAGGCAGGATATTCTCTCGGAGCAACAAGATATGAAATAATAAAAAAAGTTATCCTGCCTTACTCGATGTCAGGGATTTTCGCCGGAATCCTGCTTTCATTGGGAAGGGCTTTGGGTGAAACGATGGCAGTTACAATGGTAATCGGAAATTCAAACATGCTGCCATCGAGCATTTTTGCACCGTCAAATACAATGGCAAGTGTTATAGCCAACGAATTTACCGAAGCAACAGGACATATATATCTTTCAGCTTTGATTGGAGTCGGCTTGCTGTTATTTATAATAACAACAATTATTAACATTATCGGTAAATACATAATGAAGAAAATATCTGTTTTCATGGGAGTTTAATATAGAAGATAGAATATAGAAAAAAGTGAATAGAAAATATAATGAAGAAGGAAAAATTTAAATACAGGATAATAAAAGACAAAATCTTTTCAGTTTTTATTTTTTGCGGTGCGATTCTAATAACCGTACCTCTTTTTCTATTATTATATCATATTATTAGTAAGGGCATTAGTGCGATAAACTGGAATTTCTTTGTATCCCTGCCCTCACCGCCGGGAGAGAGCGGTGGCGGAATATCAAATGCAATCATAGGAACCGTGATGTTGATAATATTATCGTGTGTGTTTTCTGTTATTCCTTCGATACTCATAGGGATTTATTTATCCGAAAATAAATCAACAAAAATTTCAAATATTGTAAGGGTCGGAGTAGATGTCCTGCAGGGTGTTCCTTCGATTGTTATCGGAATTATCGTTTACGCATGGATTGTAAAGACAATGGGAACATTCAGTGCGTTATCGGGAGGTTTTGCCTTAGCATTAATGATGATGCCGATAATAACAAAAACAACCGAAGAAACACTTAAACTGATTCCCAATAAATTGAAGGAAGCGGCTTATGCACTCGGTGTACCTTATTATAAAATAATTTTGAAAGTGGTTTTGCCTTCGGGATTAAGCGGTCTTTTAACCGGAATATTATTAGCCATAGCACGCGTAGCAGGCGAAACGGCACCTTTATTATTCACGGCATTCGGAAATCCTTTTATGAATTTAAATGTCATGAAGCCGGTTGATAATTTACCCCTGCTGATTTTTAATTATGCGGGAAGCCCATACAGCGAATGGCATGCGATAGCATGGGGAGCTTCATTTGTATTGGTTATGTTTGTTTTATTACTTAATATATTAGCTAAAATGGTAGCCAAAAGATGGAAAGTGCAATTTTAAATATATCGAATTTCAATTTTTATTACGGAGATTCACAGGTTCTGAAAGACATTAATCTTTCAATTATTGCGAATAAAGTTACTGCGATAATGGGCCCTTCCGGATGTGGGAAAACAACTTTGATAAGAGCTATAAACAGGATGCATGAATTAACTGAAAACGTGAAATTCAATGGCTCGATAACTCTCGACGGAGAGGATTTAACGACAATGCCTGCAATCCTCGTAAGAAAAAAAATCGGGATGGTATTTCAAAGCCCCAATCCTTTCCCTACGATGAGTATTTACGATAATGTTATTGCAGGATATAAGCTGAACGGAACAAAATTATCAAGGGCAGATAAGGATAACATTGTCGAAGAATCGTTAACAAAATCCGCATTATGGGATGAAGTAAAGGATAAACTTCATAAAAGGGGAACTTTCCTTTCGGGTGGACAGCAGCAAAGATTATGTATAGCACGTGCATTGGCTATGAAGCCTGAAATTCTTCTGCTCGATGAGCCGACTTCGGCTTTAGACCCGATAGCTACTACACACATAGAAGAATTAATAACAGAACTCGAAAAAGATGTTACAATGATACTTGTTACTCATAATATTGGACAAGCGGCGAGAATTTCATCCTATTCTATTTTCCTTTATTTAGGTGAACTAATAGAATATGGAAAAACAAAAACGCTCTTTACTTCACCGAAGGATAAGCGTACCGAAGAGTATTTAACCGGAAAATTCGGATAATAATTTTATCAAACAGAGGAGAAATTCTTCGCTTCTCTAAGAATGACAGAAATAGTTTTGATGTAAATAAAAAAATTTGCAAGTTGATTATAAATATAAGTTGTTAATAAGAAAGTAAGAAAAGAAATTTTGTAAAACCGGAAGATGGTTCGATGATGAATGAACATGTTTTTAAAAAATTCGACGAAGAACTTAATAAGCTAAGGTACAGGCTCGTTAAGATGGGCACACTCGTCCAGCAGCAATTAGAGCTTGCTGTTAAAGCATTATCCGAGAACGATAGCCATAATGCTGAACTTGCCCTTGAAATAGAAGATAAAATAGATAAACTCGATATAAAAATTGATAAGCAATGCCTTAAAATATTCGCGCTACATCAGCCGGTCGCCATGGACCTCAGGCTCGTATTATCGGCAGTTTCGATTAACGATAATATGGAATTAATCGGCGACCTCACGTCTGATATAGCAGAAAGTATAATGCAAATGTTAGCACCACCGGGATTGATGCAAAAAACAAAGTTACCCGATATGGGAAGGTCTGTTGAACACATTATTTCGAGCCTGATGGATTCTTTTGTAAACATGAATATCGAACTCGCTTATGAAACGATTAAGTTAGATACCAACTTAAAAGATTTATACAAAGAAAATTTCAGCATGATTACGGATTTGATGAAAAATGACAACAAACTTGTTGACTCATGCAGTTATTTGCTCGAAATTAACAGAAATTTTTTGGGAATTTCACGGCAAGTAAGAAGTATAGCACAGGAATTAGTATTTCTGTTTGTTGCAAAGTTGATAAAGCATCAAAACATCGAAGATGAGATTATTGACAAACCTGAAGATGAGTTTGGGAGTGAGAGTTAGATTTAGAAACTAAATTCTATTTATAGATAAAAATGAAAAATTATTGAAAAAGTAAATAAAATTTATTTTTGGATTAAATGACAAAAATCTTATCAAAAATATTCCTGGGATTCCTTGCAGTAATTGTTATTCTTACAGCAGTAATCCTTATTTTCTCTTATAACATAATCTGGGACAACTACGAAAATACACTAATTCAAAACCTTATTGATAACAGCAAAATACTTGATTATTACATATCCCCACTCCTGAAAAACGAAGAATATGATAAGCTGGATTCATTAGTTAAGCTCATCGGCAATGACATAAATATAAGAATAACGATTATTGGCCTGAAAGGTGTCGTTCATGCCGATTCAAAGAATGACCCTAAAACAATGGAAAACCATTCCGATAGGCCCGAAATTGTCCATGCAATGACAACAGGAGAAGCAGGAACATCAATAAGACACAGTTATACAGTTGGAAAGGATATGCTTTATGTGGCTGTACCTTTAAAATTCCATGGAGAATTAATCGGCATTTCGAGATTGAGCGTTTTTATGAACGACGTCGAGAAACTGACCAATACTTTAAAGGAAAAGGTTTTGCTTTTAGCATTTTTTGTAGTTATCTTGTCATTGTTAATAGCATTTGTATTTTCAAGGACAATTACTCATCCGATTAAAATTCTTACAGAAAAATCAAAACAGGTAGCCGAAGGTGATTTTACTATAACAGTTCAACTAAAAAACAATGATGAAATAAAACTCCTGGCAGATAATTTCAATGAAATGACTGACCGAGTCAATTCATTATTTACAAACATAAAGAAACAAAAAGACCAGCTAAACAGTATAATCTCCTCGATTCAGGAAGGGCTTGTTGTACTGGATGACCAGGGGAAAATCCTGCTGCATAATGAGGGCTTTGCGAATCTTGTTTCCAACAGCGAAGGAACCGGAAAATTTTACTGGGAAATTTTAAGAGATAATAATGTAATAAGATTTATCAAGAAAGCCCTTGTGAAAGAAACGGACAGAACAACAGAACTGCAAATAAAGGAGGATTATTATCTTTGCAGTGCAAACCATATCGCAACAAGAAACGAACTCGTTCTCATCTTTTATAATATCACTGAGATGAAAAGGCTTGAAAATATCAAGAAAGACTTTGTAACGAATGTATCCCACGAGTTGAGAACCCCTTTAACTGTCATAAAAGGCTATGTTGAAACAATCGAAGACTCAGTGAATGAAAATAATAAGAAATTTCTTTCAATTATAAAAAACCATACCGACAGGCTCATTAATATCGTTCAGGATTTATTGGTATTATCAAAGCTTGAAGAAAAAACGACAAAAATCGAGATTACAGAATTTGATTTGAATTCTTTCTTTGATAGATTGTTTCTTACTTTTGAAAAAAAATTAACTGATAAAAAATTAAATTTTATGATTAATATCGGAGATGAAGCATCAAAAATAAATGCCGATGAATACAAGCTCGAGCAGATGTTTATCAACCTGATTGATAATGCAATTAAATATACCGATTTCGGAGGAATAATTATTAATGCTTCAAAAAAGAACAGTCATTTTCGTTTTGAAATAATAGACAGCGGAATCGGAATTCCTGAAGCCGAAAGAGACAGAATCTTCGAGAGATTTTATACCGTTGATAAATCACGCTCGAGACAAAATGCAGGTACCGGATTGGGCCTTTCAATTGTTAAACATATCGTTAATCTTCATAACGGGAAGATTTCAGTTGAAACCAATGATGGGAAAGGTTCAAAATTTATAATTTTATTTCCTATTATATAATTAGAAGTCGAAAAAAATATGGAAATTTTAGTGGATACAGTTACAAAAACAGAAGATTTAATTTTCGATGAGCCTGCTTTTGAAATAGAGGACATGTCGGGAAAAAAGGTTTTTATCATAGAGGATGAAAAGGATATTTCTTCACTCGTAGCTTTGAATCTTAATAAAGCAGGATTCAGAACGAAAGAATTTGAAAATGCCGAAGGTTTTTTTAGTTATATTGAAAAGGATAGTCCCGATTTATTAATCCTCGATTTGATGCTCCCGGATATTGACGGGCTGGAGGTTTGCAAGTATCTGAGAAACAAGGAAAAATATTCAAACATTCCTATTATTATGCTTACTGCTAAAGTTGAGGAACTTGACAGAGTAATCGGACTTGAGCTCGGAGCAGATGATTACATTACAAAGCCGTTTTCAGTCAGAGAGCTTGTTGCAAGAGTTAAAGCGGTTCTCAGAAGAGAAGGGAAAACAGATTTATCGAAAATTATTAAGGTTGGGAGTTTACTCAAGGTTGACCTTCAAAAATATGAAGTCAAAGTCAAGAAGATAAAAGTTGAATTGACAAACACTGAGTTTAAGTTGTTAATACTTCTTCTGAAACGAAAAGGCTGGGTGTTTTCACGCAGCCAAATCCTCGACCATTTAGAAGTGCAGGAGAAAGGCGTACTTGACAGAACAGTTGACGTTCACGTAAAAAACCTCAGGGAAAAGCTCGGCGAAGCAGGAAAATACATTAAAAACATACGCGGCATCGGGTATAAATTTGAAGATTAAAGAAGAATATGTTTCCCCCTTATCAAAGGGGGTTCGGGGGTTGTAATCCTGCCTTAGCACCGCCACCCTTGTGGCTGCCATAGCAGGCGAACGAAGAGTAACGAAACACAACTATCTTAATACTTCGGATTCTTATCCTCATCAGGGCAGGCTGTGCAAGTACTTATATATGCGTGTACATTACTACCTGCCATAGCTTGAAAGCCATTTTTAAATACTATTGAACCATTTGTATGAAATGTAACGTTTTTTGGAATATTATGCATAACAAATTGACCATAATTTCGTGTACTAATTAAATTCTGCTTTTTTTAAATTCTTTGAGTAAAAAACAAGAAAGCTAAAAAACAGTAATAAGAGAATATAAAGACCTATAGATGTTATCCATGGATATGAATAAATTGATGCAAAATGTGTTTCGAAATATCTTGCATAATTTGACCGATAAACTAAAAACAAAATTACAATCGCTGACAGATAAAATAATCTACTTTTCAAATTAACACGATGTATTATCATATTGACAAAATAACAAAATCCCGGTAGAGCCTGAATTATATATAGTCCCCAAGTGAGTGGTGTTATTAATATCATAATGATTTGTATTGGAAAAATATAACGATGGGTGTTAATAATAAGAAATTCTTTTTTTAATAATCTATAGGCTAATAAAAATAGTACTGTTAATGATAAATATGTTAGGATATAATGTATTGGTTCAACGCAAAATGGAATTTTACAATACAAAAATAAGATGATTTAAACTGCCATTCTAACCTGTATTCTGTTATTAGCAGCTGCCTCTAACTTCTTATCTCGAACTGATAATTTCTCATCAACCCTGTCCAGAAGATAATCTTCAGGTGTCAGGTAATTCAAAGAACTATGCAATCTCTTCTTATTGTAAAAATCAATATACTTAAATATTTGCTGATTAGCATCATCTATGTTAATCAACGATTTTTTCTGTAAACACTCTACATGTATAGTACGATGAAAACGCTCAATCTTGCCATTTGACTGCGGATACGCAACAGATGTTCGGATTTGCTGCAAACCGACCTGACGCATATACTCAGTAAAGTCTTTAGAGATAAATTGAGAGCCGTTGTCAGTTATTAATCTCGGCTTTATTCCCGGATACTTCTCCAATGCTCTTTGTACTGTAAGTTGTACATCATGTTCCTGCATATGTGTTCTCAATTCATGATGGATGATATATCTGGAATAGCCGTCAATAATACTGATTAAAAACAAAAACGTTCCCTTGAAGTTAACATATTTAATGTCAATATGCCACTCTGTGAGAGGTTTGCAGGGTTGCTTGTATCCTTTGCCTTTACCTGATGTTTTTACTTTATTCCAACGATTTAGCATGCCTGCCTTCTTCAATGTCCTGTAAACAGATGACGGACTCACAGCCACTACGTTTTCATCGAGCATCATATAAGTTAGCCGGCGATAACCCTCTCCGACATGATCCCGTGCATAATCAATTATTGCCTCTTTCTCCCAGTCTAAAAGCCAATTCTTTTTAGGCTGAGTGCCGTTGTGCCTGTTTATCTGCTCATACCTGTTTTCCCAATCATAGTATTTGCTGGGCTTGAGTTTAATCCATTTAAGTATCTGCTTCAGTTCTATCTCCGTTAAGTTATGTGTTTGTTTTACCGTATCTACAATTTCATCTCTTTTATCCGGCTCTATCCATTTACCTGTTATAGGTCCCCATTTATGTTTTTTTTTAACTCAAGGTTCTCTTGGG
>DAHXMP010000271.1 GCA_027371665.1 Bacteroidota bacterium
TAAAAAGCACGGCAGGGAGCTGTTTGAATTGCTGGAATAAACATTCGACGAGAATTACGGCACCGTTCCTTTAACACAGAAGCAGGTAGATTATTATATAAACAAATATATTTCCTTTATAAACAAGGAACTGGTGAAATTTGTATTTAACGATAAAAATGAGATGATTGGATTTCTCGTGTGTATGCCCTCCCTGAGTAAGGCTTTTCAGAAAGCTGGAGGAAGGCTTTTACCGTTCGGGATTTTTCACATACTTAAAGGTTTAAAAACATACGAAGTGATTGACTTCCTGTTTGCAGGAGTGAAAAAGGAGTACAGGGGCAAGGGAGTAGATTCTCTCATGGCTGTTGAAATCGTTAAGAGTGCAATGAAGCTTGGATTCAAGTATGCTGAATCGAACCAGGAACTCGAAAACAACTCCAAGGTCCAGGCTGAATGGAAATTCTTTGAGCCTGAACTGCACAAGAGGCGGAGGATTTATAAAAAAGAGATTTGATTTTATTGTTATTGAGAATTAAATTTTTTAATAGCAATTAAAACATCATTCCATGTTTTTGCCTTTGCATCGGCTTGGGTATCAGAATCATAATCGGAACTTTCAAGGTTAACTATGTCTGCCGATAACCTGATTGCTTTCATACCAAGTTCTTTTGCTCCTTTTATATCTGTCTGCTCGATGTCGCCAACATGAAGAGCCTCAGCGGGTAAAACATTTAAAGTTTCAAGAATTGTCTTATATGCTTTAGGGTGTGGTTTAGATACACCCGTTTCATCGCTGAAGCTGAAAGCAGAGAAGTACTGAAGAATGGAATTTCTATCCATTAGCTGTTTAAGATGAACCCCGGTAGAAAAACCCGTATCGGAAATTATTCCAAGTTTAAAATCCAAAGATAATTTCTGCAATGCTTCTTTGACACCGTCAATTAAATTAGGGGAGAAGTCGAGAATCGCTTCTCCGAATTTTTTTGATATATTATTGATAGATTCTTCATTATAGGGAAGCTTAAGGTATTTCCAGATAAATTCCGCTGTCTCATAGGGAGCAGGTGTCCTCATTTGATTGAGCCATACATCATTGAAATATTCCCAGGATGCTGAAAGGACTTCATTGAACTCATCGGCTTTAATTAATATATCGTATTTATCAATTTCATTTATGAGAATCGCTTTCCTGAATTTATTTCTTTCAGCACCGTTTACCGAATCAAACAACGTGTTCCAGAAATCAATCGTTATTACTTTAAGTGGCATGACATTCTTTCAATAAATTTTCAATTAAGGTTGAATTTCTTATTATACTCCGAACAAATGATTATTGACAGTTGTCAAACGACTAACAATCAAATGAACACCTTTTTAAATTATATTTTAAATGCAGAAGGGCAGAGGTTACTGATAATACATTCACCGCATTTAGCCTTCCTCGACGTACAAATTTTTCTGCCATGGTTAATTAAATAATGTGTAAAAATCACCCATTGCTTCTTGGGAACGAGTTTCATTAATTCAAATTCTGTTTTAGCCGCATCTCTTGTTTCAACAAAACCGAGCCTCAATGCAATACGGCTGACATGAGTATCAACTACAATTCCGGGTGTATCGAAGCAATGCCCTAATATTACATTTGCTGTTTTCCTGCCAACACCGGGCAATGACAGAAGCTCTTCCATTGTGCCCGGTACTTTGCCTTTGTATTTTTCGATAATGGCTGCCGATGACTTCTGAATATGAGCGGCTTTGGCTTTATAATAGCCTGTCGAAAAAATATCCTTTTCGAGCTCTTCAGCAGGGACTTTTAGGTAATCCACTGGTTTCCTGTATTTTTTAAATAGTTTTTTCGTAACTTTATTTACCCTGTCATCGGTGCATTGTGCCGAAAGAATTGTGGAGACCATAAGCTCAAAAGGATTTTCATATTCGAGCTGAATATGAGCATATGGATACTCTTTTGAGAGCAGTTTTAATATTTCGGACATTCTCTTTTTCCGAGTACTCAGTTCTTCCTCTATTATTCTATATTTTTTTCTTACTTTATTTTTAATAATTTTTCTCCGGGATTAATAATTGTCATTATAATGGGCTACAATATTAATCAAAAAAAGAAAAAAGGCAATGCTTTTTTATTAATGAATAATCAGGACAGCAAATATAATTAATAAAAGAATAAATGTCAGTATTAAAGAGATTGAACCGAAGGCTACATGGTTATTATAATAATTATGCTTTTTCATAGTTACCTCTAAGAAATTTTAATATAAAATTTCAATTTGATGCCGGTTTTATTTCTTTTGTTAAGTCTTAGACAACACTCAGACTGACAATGACAGCATCATTAATCAGGTAGCAATAATTTTTTTTAAACACCTTTCATAAAATTTGCACAATCTCTTAATATAATGACACATGAAAGGCAAAAAGGTCTCAGAAAAATTTAAATATGGGATGAAAATTCCCTTTTATTATGTATGCTGAAACAAGTTCGGATTGGCTTTCTTAATTCAAACTAAATAAATAACAATTGGCAAAGGATGAATAATGGAAGCAAGATAATCAGAGAGAATTTATACATGTAAGCGAAGAAATGCGGCATTTTGATATTACTGTGTTCCGCTATTGATTTCACCATGAAATTGGGTCCATTGCCAATGTATGTCATAGAGCCGAAATAAACAGCCCCGACACATATTGCCTTCATAAATATCCCGGGAATTCCAGCAACTGTACCGACATTATGCAGTAATGCCGGTTCCTGGCTCACAAGTCCTTTGGCGAGAGAATAAAAAGTAACGGCAGTTGGTGTATTATCGAGGAAACTGGACAAACCGCCGGATGCATAATAGAATAAAGTATGGGTTGTTATACCGAGAGCCCCGGCATTGTTTTCGAGAAATATGAGACAAGGCACCATAGTTATGAAGATTCCGAAAAACAGATAGGCAACTTCTTCAATCGGATGCCAAGTAAAACTGTTTGAAATTCTCGTCATTCTCGGTGTAAAATTAAGTGACAGCAGTGCCATAAGCAAAATGACAGCTTCACGAATGAAAGAAAAGAATGGATTACTTCCTAATGCAGGAAATGTATGAGGATTAATTAGAGCAACGGCAATTATTACACCTCCGAGCCAGATAAAATTCATTTTACCGTTAATTTTAATCTGCTTTGTAAATTCATGTTCGCGCTCTCGTGATTCGGGAGTTTCCTTGTTCCAGAAATGAGTGTCAACGAAAAAATAAATTAAAAGAAGTGACATATTCAAAAAGAACCATTCAGGGGCAAGTTTCAAAAACCATGTGAAAGCGGCTCCCCTGAGATACATCATAAATAGAGGAGGGTCGCCCAGTGGTGTAAGCAAACCGCCGCAGTTAGCGACAATAGCAATAAAGAACAAAATTGTATGTACTTTTAATTTACGCCGCCTGTTTGTGTGTAGGAGAGGCCTAATCAGGAGCATTGCGGCTCCGGTCGTTCCCATGAATGAAGCCAATAATGCACCCATACCGAGAAAAACAGTGTTGGCAAGAGGTTTTGCCTCGATGTCACCGTCAACAAAGATTCCGCCGGTAATTATAAAAAGGGAACCGAGTAAAATTAAAAAAGGGACATAATCGAAAACGAGTGTATGATAAAGATGAAAGCCGAAATGATTCGCGAGAAGCCAGATACCTGTCGGTATCCCGAGAATTAATGCAACGATAAGTTTATTGAAATTTTTATCCCAAATTCTACCGGATATAAGAGGGAAGACTGCTATCGAGCCTAACATCAAAACAAAAGGGAGCATTGCCCAAATTGGAATATATTCTTTCATAAACACAAAAAATAATTAAACATCTTTACAAATTACGAAATAATTTTGATAAGGTTTTGAATAATAGTTTATTAATTTCATAAAGAAATAGAAAGGGAGATTATATATGAATAATGATAACAGGATTGTTGAATTTCTTACC
>DAHXMP010000274.1 GCA_027371665.1 Bacteroidota bacterium
TAATTATATAATGAGTTTCTGTTTTGCATGTGCAGATGTGTTATGTTGTTTGACAAGTATTGAAGGCTGTGGCGGAAGATTATTAAAATCTATAACAATTCTGATATTGTATGTTTTACCTTCTTCAATAAATATTGAAGATGGCTGAGTATTATTACCTGTTTCAGAATAAACTCCGATTACCCGCTGGTCGAGAATATTAGAATCAAGCTGTTGAGCCACACCGATATATTTGAGCAATACAGGGAGGCTTGTTATTTCAATTGAAAAGCTTGCTGAGTCAACATAAAGCGGGAGCGATTCAACGGTAAAATATGCATTACCGTTTAAAATTTCTTGCATGATACCGCTTGAGCCGGAAAAAGGGTAATTTTTAAAAGCCGCTACCCTGATTGCTATAACAGAGTCTTTGGGCCATGCTACTTTACCACCCTGAAAGACAAGTATACCGTTGAGGTATGACTTTTGAGATTCATTCATTGGTGCAAGTCCTTCATTGCAGCCAATTATAAAAATCAGAATGAAAATATATATGATCAAATATTTTAATCTTTCCTGCATTTCATTTTTAAAAAAAGCCAAAAATAAAATGTCAAAATCAGAAAAAAAGGATAATTATCAAAAAAATAAAAAAAGCCGTCTTAATTAATGACGGCTTAATCCTGTGCGGAAGGGGGGACTCGAACCCCCACACCTGCGAGGCACCACCCCCTCAAGATGGCGTGTCTACCAGTTTCACCACTTCCGCAATTTGTTAGACTACAAATTTACTATTCTTTTCTTTCTGATGAAAATTTTATTCATAATCAAATTCACTTCCAAACATTTCGGGCAAACGGTAATCATGTTTCTGAAAAACGGAAAACAACTGGTCAGTTGTAAATATTATGCTACCGAACTTCTTTTCATCACAATTATAGGCAAAATCAATCCTGAAAAGGCTTGTAGGTCCTGTAGTTTTCATTACCTGGAACCTCAAACCGAAACCAAGTGAATTATGCCACCTTGTCTTTCCTAATTCAATTGTCTGGTCCCAGACAGTTCCTGCATCCCAGAATGCTGTTCCACCCGTTTTAAGAAACCATATATTTATATCCGGGAAAAGCCTAAGTTCGAGATTGGCAATTATCCTGTTATCTCCGCTGAAGCTGTTTAGCTCATACCCCCGCAAGCCAAAATCATTGTCAAGTACGAGTTGTCTCATAGCATCCCAATTCCATACGGATTGCTGTCTGAAACGCCCCGCTAACAATATGCTTTCGGTTATCCTGTAAAAACCTAATCCGAAAAACTCTTCATATGTAAATCTTCCTAAGTCCCTGCTGAAACAGCTTGCACCAGTAACCTGCCCAAATAAATACATATCTTTATACAAATAAGATTTCTCTCCCTGTCCGCCAAGGTAATAAAGATTTAACCCTCCGGGACGAAGAGCAAACGTCTTTCCGAGAATTGCTGTTCCCCAGCCGCCAATTGGGAGGTCTTCATCCTGCCATTGATTAAGTTTGCTTGTTTTAATAAAATCTTCGCCGACAGACGAAAATGCAAGATAAATTCTGCCTGTATTATCATAAGCCTGTCTGAAGAGTGAATCAGGTTTCTGGCGGTTAACATCATTCAATTCGACCGCTAACGTTGCAAAAACCCTGTCCTTTCTTTGCCATGAGTGGGCTAACCATGCCATAAGATTCCTCGAGTGAAACTCGATAAGTTCGCTTGAGGCATTACCAAAGTATTTAAAATCATTACCGAAATGATTCTCACCGTTAAATCCATAAGACCATTCGGTTGCTATCGTTCTGAATGGTTTATAAACAGACAAATCCTGTTCAGTCCTGAACCGGTTTGCCTGTAAGCTCCCGTCAAAAGTGTATTCGCTTCTGAAAAGCCTTCTTTGTATTATCTCAAACCTGCCTTGCCATCCAATATTATTTTCGGAACGGTGAAGTGCTTCTACATCAATTCCCGTCCCGGTACCGAGAAAATTATACTCTTCAATCTTTCCGCCCCAGCTCGTGGCATTGCCTCCCGTTCCAAATAAAACGCTTGGGGAAGTTGACCATCTGTCTTGTGTCGTAACATATATATCACAATAATATTCGCTGACAGAATCAACTTCAATATTAACTTTTGTAAACAGGTTTGTTGAGCGCAGGTTTCTTTCACTTTCATAAATCAAATCATAATCAACAACATCATCTTTACTAAATAAGAGTTCATCCTCGATGAGATATTTTTTTGTCAGAGCATGAAGTGAATTTGCAAGTGGGGCGGCAAAAAACCAGTCACTCTGTGTCGAATCAAAAACGTTAAGCCTGTCAATATATATATCGTTTATCCTTTGCAATGCTTTTGCATTACTAATCATTATCAATAAAGTCAGGAGCTTAATAACTGTCTTCAAACTAATTTTCATTTATTCAAAATAATTGTTGAAACATGTAATATAAAATTAAGGATAATATTAATTTATTATTTTATTCAATAAAAAAAGAAGTGAA
The DNA here is from genome assembly GCA_027371665.1 of Bacteroidota bacterium. Taxonomy (GTDB): domain Bacteria; phylum Bacteroidota; class Ignavibacteria; order Kapaibacteriales; family UBA2268; genus DAHXMP01. Next base: position 2,502 of record DAHXMP010000274.1, read on the forward strand.
G
>DAHXMP010000282.1 GCA_027371665.1 Bacteroidota bacterium
AAAAAAAATATTTTTATTTTCAGTTTTATCAGTTTTGATATTCTCCATGTTTTCTTGTACAAAAGAAAATTTATCGACATCTACCAGTACTGGTGGATTACCTCAATTTGCTGACCCGACAGGGGGCGAGGCTCATAATGCAGCATGTGAGTATTATATTGATAATTATTATAATTATTTAAACAAAATATTAATTTCAAATGATACTACTTATTTGACATTAGGTGGATCAAATAATATCATTGAATCTATTGAGCAATATCTATTAAATCAAGGTGTTCAACAAAATATTATTAATAGTTCTTTATCTGAATTAGATAGTTTCTTATTAGGAACAAATTTACAAAGAAATGTTTGGGGAAGTTATTTTATAATAGATTCTAGAATTATGAAATATGAATTTCTAGAAAATTATAAAAATTATGCTTTGAGCAAAAATATTCTAGATTCAAATACATTAAATTTAATTTGGCCAGCTATGACAGCTGCTACAGATGAGGAATCACCTGATTCTGTTAAGACCTTAGTTAATAATATCTTAATTCCCCAAGGAAGTTCACAAGAAGTATATTCACAAATCAACCATTTTAAAGATGTTTTTAATTCATCCTATAATTATTGGTTGGATACAAACCGCTCTGAGCAAGCTTTTATTAAAATGCAAATATTAAAAAAGAAAAGTTCATATGTTATTCTTGCAGATGCAGCAGGAACTATTATTGGTGGTGCATGGTTTGGTTGGGTAGGAGCAGCAGTTTGTGGTGCATATGCTTCAATATATTTAAATGAGACTAGTTAATAGAAACATCTGGAAAATATAGAAAAATTGTCATACTTGCGAAAGCAGGTATCCATAAAACCACTGTGGTACTGGATTCCCGCTTTCGTGGAATGACACTTCTGAAAATATGTCATTTTTTCAGATGTTTCTAATAATTAATATTTTAACTATAATTGCTTATAAATATGAAAAATAAAAAATTATTATTTAATTTATTCATAATAATTTTGACTATAATCTTTGTTATTATGATGGAATTATTTCATTATATATATATTATAATGATTTATCTAATAATTATATTTTCATTAATATTAATTTTTAAAACTGGAGAAATTCGTAATATTTTTAAAAAGATTTTAAAATAAGAATTTGATCTTGTTTAAAATGAAAATATATATTAATAAATATTGGTTTTCTATATGATGTTCTCAAAGTATGAATATCGAATCTGATGTAAATTTAAACTCATACTTCTATATTTTTGTGGTCAGGCGTGGTGCTTCTGTGCAGTATTTGAAGGTGATTAAAGAATAATTGAAATTTCTAAAACTGCTCGAGCACACGGACATCGTTCTCGTATAAGAGCCTGATGTCGTCTATGCCTGTGCGGAGCATGGTTACGCGTTCTATGCCGAAGCCGAAGCTGTATTTCTCAGGTTAAGGAAGAGATTTATTAGTTTGCCGCCCTGAACAAAGACAAGGCAAGAAAACGTTCAGAATCGCGGATTTGACAGATTAAAGGATTACGTGGATTTAGAATGTCAGTCTGAGCGTAGTCGAAGACTGCTATTATCACATTTCGACTCCGCTCAATGTGACACGTGTAAAACTTTTCTTTTCCCTGCTTCTTCTATCTTAACCACTAATCCTAATGCTTCGATGCCTTACTGAATCAGGCTTTCCACATATTTATTATATCTATTTAAAACGGACTTTTATGTCCTTATCTTAATTTTCTATTGTAATTATTTACAATATAACTCAAACAAATCTATATTCCAAATTTATTTTTTCAGAGAGAGAGAGACAAGTCCATTATTATCAACAGGATATAAAAATAATATTTTTCTTAAAAGATTAACAAAATAAAAATATATCACATTTAGCGAAGCGAAATGTCAGAAATTCAAAATTGAAAACAACCCGTTGTGCCCCCCTTTTTTCAAAGGGGGAATTAAAGGGGGTTTTTGGGCAAAATCTCACAACGTTTGGTTGTTTAAAAAGTCAACGTTATTTATGACAGGTTACAGGTCAATTCGTAATTCGTCATTTGTAATTGATTTCAAGAGGAAACAAAGAGGTGTGTTATACACATCATTTACAAACCTGCGATTTAAATCGCAAGTTCAATCCCCCTTCACCACTTTCAGAAACTTCACATCGCTGCCACACCTGACCGCAACTATATAAAAGCCAGGGCTTAGCCCCGAACCCGGATTTATTGAACTTTGATGTTTCCCTGCATCAATAGAACCAAGCTCTTTTGTATATATTTTATTCCCGAGAATGTCGTATAAATCTATTGATACAGCAGAAACTGTGCTGTTTGTGAATTCTATGTTGAATGATGATGAGAATGGATTGGGATACATTAAAAAATCATTTTTTGTTGAAAAATAATTAACAATACCTGTTATTTCTGATGATGTATATATATAACCGTTAAAATCTGCGATTATTGCTCTGTCAGGTCTGATATAACATACATTCATCGTTGCCGGTTTTTCATTCCAAATTTCAATACTTGAATCATAAATCCAGCTTTTTCCTCCATCATGTGTCCAAAATATTGAACCAAATTGACCTACAACTATTCCATTATCTTTATCATAAAAATCGAGTTTCTGCAAACCAAAAGAACGATATATTATTGTATCTAATACATTTATCCATGAATATCCTCCATTCGTTGTTTTATAAACAAGTTCATATTTTTGATTTCCTTTTCCTGTGCTTGAACCACCAACTTCATACCCAACCAAAGAATCAACAAATTGTAACTGCATTGGTAAATCATAATTCGGATGAGGATATTCAGTCAATGTCATTCCATCATCTTGTGAACGATAATATTTAACTTCATATTCGGTACTACTTATTAAATGTCTTGTTACAATACATATTGTGTGTGGTCCAGGCATTGCAGCACAAAAAATCAGATTGCCTTCCGGTGAAGGAATCGTATCCCATGTTTTAAAACCGTCATGAGTTATAATAAAATAATAATTTGATGCCATTATTCCGTTGTTTTCATCATACATATCCACATCCCTAAAACCAAACATAGTATAAGGAATATCAACCTTATATTGTTCCCATGTTTTTCCTCCGTCTGTTGTTTTAAGAAATGAACTTGAATCAAGTGAAACGATACATAAATCCCTCGTAGGATAAACAAGGTCCTGAGCATATTTTGGCCAGCCGCGGTTAACTAAATCTACGGTATCCCTGTATATCAATTTCCAGGTTTCACCTGCATCTGTAGATTTTAAAATTGCATTAAATGGGCTTCTTAAACTGGCTAATGCCATGCAATAGCTTGAATCCGGACTATCTATCGCTAAAAAATCAAGACTGTCATTTTGAAAAACCTCTGTCCACTTTGTTCCAAATGCGATACATATATTATTCATGAAAACAATAATCACAAATATTATAATGAGGTTTTTCATAATGAACTCCAAATATTTTATAATATTTTGCAGGGTAAGGTAATTCTCCTTTCCCTGCAAGAATTAATCATTTAACAAAAAACTTTCCATTACCCATGAAATTTCCATTGCAAAAGATTTTATATACATAATAACCATGCTCAAGTGAGTGAGCATCAATCTTAAAATTAACATCTTTTGTTTTTGATAATTGCTCATAAGAGATTAATTTAGTTCCATAAACATCAGTAATCTCGACTTTTAAAACTTCTCCACAGCCTGTTTTCATTGAAAAATCAAGAATTCCTTCGTTATAATTTCCGGAATAATTGATGTTAGGTGATAACATGTCATTTTGATTATTATTTGATTTAAAAGCTTCACCCATAGGTTGGATTTCACCGGATATATAAATCCAGCTACAAATAGTATAGCATTTCCAGAAAGATAGTGCTGCTCCAAGTGTATCACAATTCCCGTTAAAAATATTTGTTGAACCAATAGGTGTGACAGTACACTTGTTTTGAGCATCTCTGCAGACTCTTAATTGCTGTGAACAGCAGCCTGAATCACATGGCCACATTGTATATTGTTGACCCCCTGGTCCAGTATCAGGTAAAAATTTCCAGCAGGAAACAATCGTGATTCTCCAAACATCTGAACAGCCTATAGCAACAGGACTTGGTTCAAATCCCATTGGATCCATGCTTATTAATCCTTCTACTGCTTTTTGGAATATTTCTTCGTATGTATAATTGCATTTTGAATGGTCATAAGTTATCGCTAAAATTTGTAAATCCTGATATTCTTCTGAACATGCAATTCGATATGTATATAATACATGAATTACACAACCATCAATTTCATTATCTAATGGAACATCCTGCCATCTTGCTTCATTCCAAGGTTCATCACACGTATCTGGTGTACATGGGTTAGGTATAGTATCACTACCTGTTGTATCACAGGATACCTCCTTTTCAATAATACATCCTGTGTAAATGTCCTGGTCAGCAGTTTCAAGTAAATCAACATAAATGGTTCCCGATTGTCCTCCGTTTACACAATATCTTAAATTTGAAATTGGGTCATCCGATATTGACATAGGTGGTGTATCATTCCCATTCATGTCTTCGAAGATATAATACTTAAAACAAGTAATTGAATCGGGTATATTAAGATCCATTATCACTTCACAACCTTTGTTTGGACAAGTCGGACTTTTATGAACATCAATACTTAACCAATCATTTCTGTTTTCAGGACAATCACAACAACTTGATAAATCTACTGAACCTGTAAATTGAGTTTGCCCCTCGATATAAGGTTGCATTGGAGTTCCGCATGCTGGATTATCAATCAATACTCTATAATTAACAACTGTCTCTCCATTAAGTGGACAAAGAGTATAAGAGATAGTACCACCCGTTGGGCATGTGGCACTATGTTGTTGCTCATATGTTCTTGTCGATGAGTTATATTCCATAAATCTTATTAGTGGATATGGGGGATTACCGTCATAACATTGTGGATTCCTCACACTAATTTCAACACAACATCCGGTTGTGATTTCAGTTGAAACTGAGATATAATAACAACAATCTACAGAAAAAGCATTTCTCGTATTTGATAAAAATATCATTCCCAAAGTAAAAATACTAAAAATAAAGAATATCATTCTTTTTTTTGAGTATCTTTTTAATTTTGATTTCATAGTATCACCTTAAATTTAAGAGAAAAATTAATTAA
>DAHXMP010000284.1 GCA_027371665.1 Bacteroidota bacterium
TCTACATTCAGTAATCAATTTATCGTAACTCCGACCCCCGGGACATATCTTGTCGTTAAGCCAAAATAAAAGTTCCCTTTCCTTGGAATCACCGTCCACAATCCTAATGTAAATTTCCCTAAATTAATCACACCCGGATAAATATTTATATTACATAAATTTTTTTCCTGCCCGCTGAATAAAACCGAAGCCATCAATGAATTATTCCTGTCGTAAAAAAGCCCCGCATTCCACGTCAGGTCCATTGTGTATTCCCTGGTCAATGTTGTCGTATCAATAATATACCTCGATGCTGCCCTTGTTCCAAGACCCAGTGATAAAGACTCTTCGTCATTTAATTTATATGATGCCCCGATAAGCCCGTTCAAACCCATATACCCGAACAAAGCCATTTTGTTATAAAAAGGTAAATCCAACTTCATGGCAAAATACTGCCCGTTATTCTGCAATTCCCATGACGGTATTGAGAGCGAAGGCTGAAGCGACCAATCCGCAAGATGAAGCTCATCGTGAAAAAACTTCCTTATTCCTTCAAAACTGAATAATGTAATCCCAGCAATATCAAACACCCATATATCCGAAATCGGGTCAACCGTCAGACCCTGATAATTCTCCATTTCGACCACTTCATTCCAGTATTCATAGAACATTGTTGTTACCGCCGAAAATAAATACGGTTGTGGCACATTATGGTAATCATACCACTCCTCCAGTGCGGCAAATGTCATTCCTCCGCCAACGATATGCAATGAATAATTGGGCCACCATTGCATCCCTTCTTTTTTAAAATTCAACGGAAATATTTCATGCGAAATGAACTTCCACCAGCCGTCTGCCCTTATTGATACAAACGGGTCAAAAATATTTCTTATTAGATTATGATTCCCGATTCCATATGGCAATTCAAAAATCTTCCTGCTGTTGCTTTCAAGCTGGATAATATCATAACTCCCGTTCAGAATCACATACCAGGGACTGTATAAAGTCTCGTTACCGTAATCTTTCCCTGTATAAAAGTAACCTTCTTTCGAATACGATTCCTGAAATGATACCATCATAAGTACCGTTAAATAACAAATTATGATATATTTATTCTTACTCAATTTTATGATTACCTTAACATCCATAAAAATATTTCAGCAAACTTACGAAAAGATATTTTTTTTAATTTTGTTTATATGACTGAGAATATTAAAAATATTAAAAATCGAAGTTTTGTTATCGGAGACATTCATGGCTGTTTTAAGACATTGTCCAAAATGCTTTTTGATGAGTTGAAAATAACAAAAGAAGATGCTATATATTTCGTCGGAGATTTCATTGACCGCGGTCCCCGCAGCAAAGAAGTTATTGATTTACTTCTCGAACTCGTGGAGAAAGGTTACTCAATCAATCCCATTCGAGGCAACCACGAAGAAATGCTCGTTCAGCATTACCTCGGAGAAAGCCCGGAAAACTGGTTTAACAATGGAGCTGAAGCCACTCTCCGCAGTTTCGGCATTAAGTACATCCAAGAAATGGAAGATAAATATCTTCAATTTTTTTTAAATCTCCCTTATTATATCGAACTCGATGATTTCATCATATGCCACGCAGGCATGAACTTCGATATACTCAATCCATTTCAGGATACCGAATCAATGCTCTGGACCCGTGATGATTACGTTGATATGAATAAAACCGGTGGAAGAAAATTAATCTGCGGCCACACAACTCATCTCCCCGAACAAATAAAACTCAGTCTTAATGACAGCAAAGTCCAGCTCGACGGAGGCTGTGTATATCTGGGCAGGCACCCTGGACTTGGCTTCCTTTGTGCCATTGAATTAAACAGTATGAAATTGCATTATCTGCAGAATTGCGACTAGAAAATATTTTTGAAATTATGAATCCCGATACTTTCCGAAAATATTGCCTCAGTAAAAAAGGCGTTACCGAAGACACACCTTTCCGCGAAAGCACTATCGTATTTCGTGTCGGCACGAAAATCTTTGCTCTCACCGACATCGAACGAATCCTCTTCAGCTTTAATCTTAAGTGCGACCCTGAACTTGCCATTGAACCGAGAGAAAGATACGAATGTATTTCCCCGGGATGGCACATGAACAAAAAACACTGGAACACAATCCATCCTGATTCATCAATATCAGACAAAGCAATTCTAGAAATGATTGACCACTCCTATGAGTTAGTCTACAATTCCCTTTCAAACAGGGAAAAAGAAAAAATTAAATTATTCACGGCTTATCGAAATGATGATTGTCCGCATAATTGCTGAATGTGCCGCCCCATCGCCATCCTCGTTTCAGAAATTCCTTCACTACAAAATTATTAGCAGAAAAAGTTCCGGGTTTGCTTGTATCATATTTTGCTGCCGTAGGATTTTTGCTCCCGTCATGGTTAATCACGGGATTGAAAAAGGGATTTATATCAATTGCCTTGCCGAAGGAATGATTCGAAAGCCTGTTGGTGCCTGCTATGTTGCGGTAATTGAATGCCGATGTATTATTGTCCACCATCGAAGCCTCGTCAGACCAATTATACTTGACAATCGGTACTGCATGAGCAATTGTGAATTTGTTTTTCAGCATCAATGCAAAAATATCTTCTATATCCTTCTTCACCTCTTTATTGATAACCAACTGACCCTCGTGCAGTTTCCCGTCAGTCGAATAATATTCGACATTTAGTAGTGCAAGGCTGTCAATCACATTTTTCGGTGCTTTTGTTCCCTTAATCGCTTCCTTAAATGTCATGTCCGAATCAACGATTACATTACTTAACTCCTTCTTAGCCCCGATAAAAACATAATAATTCAGAAGAACGAGAAATACAGCGAGCAGAATAGTTTTTAAATTAATCTTCATTTCA
>DAHXMP010000285.1 GCA_027371665.1 Bacteroidota bacterium
GAAACATATATTTACTCTTTTCTGGAGATTTTTCATAATAATTCGATGAATTGTCTTTGGAACTTTTTATATTTGCTATCTGCGAAGGAGGCTAAACAGAAAGCGGATACTAAAAGAAAATATTATAAAGTCATTGCTAAACACTGGACTGTTGAATTTAGAAAATACAGGAAATGAATTGAAAATTGAAATTGATAATTAATTGATTCATAATTCATAATCGAGATAAATAAAATTTTATTAATTAATAAAGAAGATAAACATGAAAAACAAGATTGAATCGAATCCTGAAGTTGAGCAAAAAATTCCGGAAGAAAAAATGAAAGCCGTGAAATTTGCGATGGAGCAGATTGAAAAACAGCACGGCAAAGGCTCGATTATGCGTCTGAGTGATAAGAATGTCGTCCAGGTTGATGCCATACCTACCGGATGTCTTTCATTTGATGCCGCTATTGGTATCGGGGGAGTTCCGAGAGGAAGAATTACAGAGATATTCGGACCGGAATCATCTGGTAAAACGACTGTTTGCCTTCATGTAATAGCAGAAGCACAGAAGCAAGGAGGAATAGCCGCTTTCATAGATACGGAACATGCTCTCGACATTAACTATGCCCAGAGGCTGGGTGTTGACCTTAATAATTTGTTATTATCCCAGCCTGAATTTGGCGAACAGGCACTTGAAATAGTGGATACATTAGTTAGGAGCGGTGCTATTGATGTAATAGTCATTGACTCTGTCGCAGCACTTACGCCTCGGGTCGAAATCGAAGGCGATATGGGCGATGCACAGATGGGTTCGCAGGCAAGGCTTATGTCCCAGGCTATGAGAAAGCTGAATGCAGCTATCGGAAAATCGCACACGACTGTGATGTTTACAAATCAGTTAAGAAGTAAAATCGGAGTCGTATATGGCAATCCTGAGACTACAACCGGAGGAAATGCCCTGAAATTTTATGCTTCCGTTAGAATTGATATAAGGAGAAAAGAAATAATAAAAGAAGGACAGGAAATCACCGGAAACCGGGTTAAAGTTAAAATCGTTAAGAATAAAATCGCACCGCCATTCAAGGAAGTAGAGTTCGATATTCTTTATAACGAGGGCATCTCGAAAGTCGGAGACATGATTGATACAGCCACCGAATACGGATTAATTTCCAAGAGCGGCTCATGGTACACATATAAAGAAGAACGTGTCCAGGGTCGCGACGGCTTAAGAAAAATTCTTACAGAAGACAAGAAACTTTTTGAGGAACTGGAAGGGCAGGTTAGGGAAGCTCTCGGAGTACAGGCAAAAAGTTAAAAATTTGTCAATGAAACCATTTTAAGGGCGGTAATTCCGCCCTTATTTTTATTTTCAAAGTTTTTTTA
>DAHXMP010000289.1 GCA_027371665.1 Bacteroidota bacterium
AAATTACAGTATTGGTTCTAACTGGATATTGACTGGAACATTAAGCGGAGGAATTGTTACCATAACCGGAACACTAAGCCCAGGACAATGCGGATATGTTTATATTAATTTTACTATTCCGGCTAATGCAACCATTGGTTCGACTATTACAAATTGTGCATGGTTAATGAATCCTAATCCGGCGGGAGGACCCCCGCAGAGTGCCTGTGCGTCGTTTGTTGTCGATGCCCCGGCTCCCCAGCCATGTTTATGGAAAGAAGTATGTAATCAGCAGATAAGCTATACCCCGGGTTCAATTTTCAGATACAGGCTGAGAATACAGAATATTGGAGATATGCCCATCACTGGAACAACATTGACTGACCAGTTAGACCCGAATCTGGAATACGTTGGTAATCCCTCGGCATATATTAGTAATTCATGGAATACACCATGTACAACAACACCTGCAACTCCCTGGGCAGGAGCTGTTTTGTCGTATAATGCCGTAAACAACACGGTAACCGCATCTCTTGATACTATACCGGCTACATGCCAGAACATATTCTATACCAATTGCGGGATGTACGGAACAGCAGGCGTGCCGTTCTACTTTATAGAGTTTGATGTTAAAGTACGTGACACATCGGCATTGGGCAATGTGCCTAATGCGTTTACATTAAGCGGAGGCTCGCTGAATACAACAACATATACATCGAATACCAATTATGTATTGATAACCGGAGAAATCGGATTTTCACTCGATAAAGGAGTTAAAAATCCGAGTGATACAAGTTATTCATCAGGTGTAACAACGACAGCAGGCTCGATTGTGGATTATATGCTGAAGATGAATTCGACAGGTACCGCGGCATTAAGGTATGTGACATTTGCAGATTTACTGCCAAGGGATGCGGTTTCTGCCGACCAGAAAATTTTGCAGTTATGCGGAACAAGAGGAAGCACCGGCAACTTCGATGTTGTATATAACGGATTTATTAATTCAAGCCCGGCGATTACAATGTTAAAAAATTCATATAACACCGGTCTTGCTAATGTGAATAATTTATTCCCTTCCGGTGCACCGGGGAATGCTTTCACAATCGGCTGCGGGAGCGGCGGTTCATGGGGAATCGGATGGCTGGCTCTTGATAAAAATCTCGGTGCATACTTCGGGCCGACAGCTATCGGCAGCGGCGGGGCTACCGTAGAATTTTCGGCGAAAGTTATCCAGGGTCCTGTTGCTACATCAGGTGATGAATGTAATTCGTTTGCGGCAAGCGGCTGGGCAAAACACCTGATAAACAGCAATACTGTTTCTTACCAGCTTGCAGGGCAGTCTGAGTCAACAACCGCCTGCGTTACTATAGACACGACAACGCATCAGCAGACACATTGCATGGATAGCGTTCAAACGGAAATTAAGTGTCTCGGTCTAAATTCTATGGGAACTTATGACTACTCGATTCAAATAACAGCATCGAGCTGCTTCCCGGGTACTTTATTAATGAATTCGCCTGATGGCTCGTTTTCACCCGCTACCTTCAGCCTGTCTTCGAGTCCATGGACAATAACGACGACATTTAGCCAGACATCAGCAAACAACCCGATAACCATATATTATGCAATTCTTTGCAACGGCATTGTATGCAGGGACAGCCTTAAAGTTAATTTACCTGATTGTCAGCAACCGCCCGAGGGCTGCTGCAGTCAATTCATACACAGAATTACCGAGCCGAGAATAGCATGGACAAGCTACGGCTTAGTGAATTTAGGAGTCGGAATGACAGCGGGACCTGCAAATATAAAGAAATTCACTGCAACGATTGTGTCTGCCCAGCTCCGAAGAATTGGCGGGCCCTGGCTGCGTATATTCGGCGATGTTTTAGGCGGTAATTTAATTGTCGCACCTGCCCCAGGGCCTCAATTGCTAAGCATTTACAGCCGTGAAGCGGTTTGGGGACCCGGGCAGTGTATTGACTGGAACAAAGGTTCAAAACTGGGTTTAAATATGTTGTTCCCGCCTGTCGGGGGATTTTCGGGCAGGGATACTCTTATGTTTGCATTAAGATACAGCTTTACCGATTGCAACTGCCTTACCTGCGATACGGTGATTTATTATACGATAGTCCGCAGGTGGAAACCGATTCCTTGGGATAATTCCGGTATCGGAAATATCAGAGGTTTTGGTTCGGTTAAAGATAACGGTGGAAAGACCGATAAAGTTCAAAGTAATATGCCTTCAAACACAAGCCTGGTAATGGATGATGCTAACAACGGCAATTTGTGGATTATTAGTCCCAATGATTCAAGTAATAATATTACTATCACGGGTGTCGAGGTAACATCGGATAATGTAACTTTGACAAATATTAAAAACGGAACGATTGACGGTGTAATCCAGGGTAATGTCGGTTTTGCGGATGCTAACATTAATCCCGGGGACAATGTTCCGATTAGCCTGGTGTTCGATAATTCAAACCAGATAATGCAATTCCCGGTCATTGTCCGTTTTGAATACAAAATAACCGGATTCGATGAAACACTATTCTCCGACCCTATAACATACCTTGCAAGGGTGCCGGGTGCTTCAGCCGATAAAATGGACATTGATATGGGAACAAAACCGGTTAACGTTGCATCTTATGCTTTGTATATAAGTAATTCAAACGGCTACCGGGAGGGAATTGCTTCGATAAGCATCAAACCGGCAGGCAGCATGAAGCTGCTTGCCGTAGGGCCTCCGAGCTCTGACAGCGGTACGACTTATTTAGTCCCGCAATTGCTTCCCGACGGTTCGTATATAATAACCGTCCCGTCACAGGGAGTTGCAGGACTCCAGCCGACGATGACAGCCAAGCCGATATTCCTGACGCTTTCAGGCGTAGATGTAAATAATGCACAAATCGGATACATTACATTCGATAATAACCTTCAGCAGATTTCGCAGGGAACGCTTACTTTGTCTAACCCGATAACGGCAGTAAAGGATATTGGCGGAGGAACAAATGTGGGAACAGTGTTAGAACCGGTCGCCCCGAATCCTGCGAAGAATTTCATCACGGTTTCGTTCTCACTGAACCAACCGGAAAGCAATGCGACGCTGAGCATCATAGATATGTTAGGCAATGAAGTTTTGAATGTTCTTGATAATTCAAATATGGATTCGGGAACATATCTCAAGGGAGTTGATATTAGCAACCTGCCTTCTGGAGCGTATTTCATTGTACTTCGTACACCGGGCGGAGTAAGCACTCAATCGCTTTCGATAGTCAAGTAATTATCCGAAGCGATGATTAAAATTAAAACCGCCCCGGTGAAAATCGGGGCGGTTTTTTTATGAAAAAAGAATTTTAATGAAATAATTTACATTTCAAGAAAAGTTTATCATTTATGCACATTGATATTGCCGTTGTAAACTTTCACATGCTTTGTGCTGTCTATATTTGAAGCATCGAAGTGGAAAGAACCTACCCAGTTATTGTCATCCAGCGTTGTAAGTGTAATCTCACCATCCGCAAAATAAGAATACGAGGAATTCGTAGAATTCAAAACTTTCAATAAGACCGTTGCTTGCAGTTTGCTTACATCGAATGAACTATTGCCTTTCAGGCTGTCTATTACTGCAAGTGACATCATATATGATTTTCCACCTGAATTCATGCTTGCAGTTAGAAGTCTTAGGGTATAACCTGAAGAAGCGTTATTAGACAAAGTAATGTTCGTGAGCTGAGCCGAAAAATCAAGACTGATATCTCCGCTGACTTTTGCTGAGAAAGGCTCATTGCTCGGCGAAGTTGAATTATTGCTTTTGCATGAAGTGAAAACCATCATTAATGTGATGATTGCAGCTAACAGGCAAGAAGCTACACAAAGTTTTCTTTTCATTGGAGTCTCCAAAAATTAATTAACAAAACAAAAAAGCTCAGATTGTTTTGCAAATATACATTAAAACATAATTAAAGATAAAATATTCATGTTTTATTCCTTAAAATTTATGGCATGGAAAATGCTTTTTCAACAAAAAATAATTTTAAAAAGACAGGAGTGAGATTTGAAAAGCAAGACGGGTGTTAAATATTCAGTTAACCAAAAAAGCGATGAGATAAATAAAATTGAACCAAAGGTTATTAAACTTCAGAATGAATCACCTGCCGTTACAGGTTTAGACCTTAACAGGCTGATATCGGTCAACACAGAGAAGTCTTTTATGATAAGGGTAACAGGTGATTCAATGATTAATGCCGGTATAAAATCAGGAGACATAGTTGTAGTTGATACAACACTCGATGCAAAGAACGGTAAGATAGTAATTGCATCAATTAATCAGAAAATAGTTGTCAAAAGAATAAAATATAATCCTAATGACGGTGTTACTCTGCTCCCTGAAAATTCAAAATATCCCGAAATCAAAATCCACCGTGGAGATAAATTCAAAGTATGGGGAGTTGTTACGGCAGTAATAAAAAATTTTAATTGAACTACTGCAGAAAATCGAGATTAAATTCAATGCTCAGTTGAGCGGGATTTTTTTCGTTTTCTATGAAATCACGTATTACGGGCTTAATGTAAACATTATCTACCGAACGTTCCGAAAGGCTCCTGGCAACGAGGCTTGCCATTGTTTCGAGTGTGGAAGCCCTGTTGAGAATAATCATTTCCCTTCCGTTGATAACGCAATAGCCGCCATGGAAGTTTCCTTTTTCCTTCTTGACTGTAATTCCGGCTTCCTTTGCAATAGTTATTAGTTCATCGAATATATCTTTCAGTTTCATTTATTTTCTTTCTAATTTTTCTTAACATTAAAATCAGGTTTTAGGCTTTCGGCTTCAGATGCCTCTTTCAGGTCGAGAGGCCTCCATATTATAAACAATATTGATGTAATGACGGCTAAATATGACATTGTCGAGGGAATCGCAAGTTTTGTGAACCTGTAAGTAAAATAATCTTTAATTACAGGGGTATCGAAATTTGCAATATTTGTCCAAAACAATCCGAGATTCAGCTTGATGTCAAGATAAATCATATACAGTTCTACAGGTGCCGCAAGAAACATCAGCACGAAAGACATGAAAAGCCATCCTCTTTTTTTCAGGTTTTTTCTCCAGTAAATGCAAAGAAGTATTGACGACGCAAGTGCAGTTCCGTAAGCAATATCGGTATACATAGCTCCCATTCCGAACATACGGACTGCATGGATACGCTCTTGGTCGCTGTACCAGTTCTTAAGCTTTAAGGCAGTGCCGGGTACGTACAAATCATATGCGATAGCCGTCCTGATGATCGACCCCCCTAACCAAATCAGTAAGCCCAGAGCAATCAGCGTTAGCAGTAACTTTGCTGTGATTGATTTATGCTGCATCTACTCTTTAATAATTAACTATATCAAGACAAAAATACAAAAACATTTTAAATAATTTTCAACAAAATTGAGTTAAAGATTTTATTAACTTTCGAAATATTTAACTCCTACCCTAAATTTCCTGAAACGTTATAATTCAAATAATTAATTATATTATCATTAATTTTGTATTCTTTTATTAATGATGAATCTGAAATGTTCGAGAAATTAAAAGCTATACTTGATAAATATGAAAGCCTTGCGGAGTTACTGAAAGACCCTGCTCTGGTCAACGACTTTGCAAGATTTACTCAAATTTCACGTGAGTACAAGCATTTAACGCCTATTGCTGACAAAGCGAAGGAGTATCTCAAAATCTGCGAAAACATAGAGTCAAATAAGGAATTGATTAACTCGCCCGATTCAGAGCCTGAACTAAGGGACATGGCTTACGAAGACAACAATGTTCTTCAGGCTGAAAAGGAAAGGCTCGACGAAGAGCTTCGTGTGCTTCTCATACCAAAAGACCCGAATGACCTTAAAAATTGTATCGTTGAAATCCGCGCCGGTACAGGCGGAGAAGAAGCCGGTTTGTTCACGGGAGATTTGTTCAGAATGTACCAGAAGTTTGCCGAAAGGAACAAATTCAAAATCGAAGTCATGGACTTCAACGAAAGCGAGCGAGGCGGATTCAAGGAAATTGTGTTTTCAATGTCGGGCGATGAGATTTACGGTACTATGAAATTCGAGAGCGGAGTCCACCGTGTACAGAGAGTTCCTGAAACAGAAGCAAGCGGGAGGCTTCATACATCTGCTTCCACAGTGGCTGTCCTTCCCGAAGCAGAGGATGTTGACATTCAGATAAACGAGAATGATTTGAGAATTGACATTTTCCGCTCCGGCGGCAAAGGCGGGCAGAACGTGAATAAGGTCGAAACGGCAGTGAGGCTGGTTCATATCCCAACAGGTATCGTCGTTAAATGCCAGGAAGAACGCTCCCAGCTTAAGAACAGGGAGAAAGCAATGAAAGTGCTTCGTTCGAGGCTTTATGAGCTGGAACTCGAAAAACAGCATGAGCAGATTTCTTCTGCACGCAAATCAATGGTGAAATCAGGTGACCGTTCAGAAAAAATCAGGACATACAACTTCCCCCAAAACCGCGTTACAGACCACAGGCTCGAAGGCGATGCAAAGAACTACGTTCTCAAGGATGTAATCGAAGGTTATCTCGAACCCATCATCGAAAACCTGAAGCTCGCCGAAAGAGCGGAAATTCTAAAGAAAGAAGTGGGTGTTAATTTATGATTTTATTTTTGTCATTTCTCACCAATTAGGGAATACATAGGCGATAATAATAATTTTCAATACTCAAATTTTCAATCTGCTTCGTTTGTCATTCTGAACTTGGTTCAGAATCCATAGCCGGGAAGCCGCAGTCACGCTATTTAACCACAAAGTTCACAAAGTAATAACACAGAGTTCACAAAGCCATCTCCCGGCAACCCTCTATTTTCTATTTGCTATTTTCTATTAGATTCAGCCTAACATCCTATCAACTATTTGCTGTTCACTAAAGGGCTGTATCAAGAAAATTCATTAGTCATTAGTAATTAGTAATTACTTTAAAACCGCCGCCTGCCGCGACAGCACAAGCCCCTAATACTTTGGATTCTTATCTTCATCGGGACAAGCAGTACAAGTACCTATATAAGCGTGGACATCACTACCTGCCATGGCTTGAAAACCACTTTTAAAGATAATTGAACCATTTGTTCTAAATGTAACATTTTTTGCTGTATTATGTATTACAAATGGTCCATTATCCGGCTCTTGTTCATGTCCAGTTGGACAAACAATAATGTTTTCAGATGAATTGAAAGTATAATGATTACCTTCCAAATCTACCTTTTTCCATAAATTCAATTCTTGCATTTGAACACAAAATGTGCCTTCATCGCCTTGCTCAGATGTAACCATCTGTTTCCCATTAATTAAAAACCAATAAAATAAACCTGCAGTTGCTCTAATTAAATATGGGAATGTCGCATCCCGAATGCCAGCAAGATCATCATTATTATGATTATAAGAAATACCATCAGTTGATGTTGGACCAACGCCGCCAAATTTATCAATTACTGATTTTATTTCACCAATATTTTCATTATATATATCATTACCATTAATTGCTCTACTGGCATAATGTTGTGATATTTGTGCCATGCAATACATCAAATATTCTATTGGTGAATTAAAACCATTTTGTTTGTAACTATACGGATCAATAAAACCACCATATTCTTCTAAAACTTTTTTTGCATAAAAGTAATTCCTATTTTCGGATTGTCCCATCCAATCCTCATAATAATCATAAGCACTAAGACCATGAAAAGTATCATGAACATGAGCAGGAACACTCATATCACTTAATAAATGACACATTCTACCAATAATATTATATACTAATTTTTTCCTGGCAATTTCATCATCAGAAACTGTATAGTTATCATCTACCTTTGAAAAACCATAAGGAGAAAAGGGATTATAATAATTATGACATTTTTTATAAATATTACCAGTGAAATAATAATCTATTAAACCCCCTGTAGGTTCATAATCATAGAAATTATAAGCATTCAATCCTAAATATTTTTTTACATACCAATGACCATTTATATATTTAATCATTTTATCTAGTGCGGTTGGCCAATTATTTTTAGCTACCTCTTTAAATAACCATGTCATATTACCTGAACACGGGGGAGCAATTAATTTATCATATAATCTTCTATAATCAGGATCCCAAAAATGAGAAAGTGTAGTCATCCAATTTTTATTCTCACCCAATAACTTAATATTAAAGTTATAAACTGGATCCCATATATCCTCCAAATATGCTCCTGAAGCTAAAGTACCTTTATTATGCCAATCCGTATCATTACAATATTCATCTATACCCAAATAACCAATATAGTTATCAAGTTCAGAGAAATTTTTATTAAATTGCTTTTCAAGTAATTTTAATGCCTCAATAACGATATATTGATGAGTAGCGCTATTATGAGAATAGGCATTGAAATTCATCATTATCGTTAAAAAAATAAAAATAGTTGTTCTTTTCATATATTTATCCTTAATAATTAATTTGATATCTTAAATTTAAGTTTGATACTAAATAATTTATTTCAGAATTATTACCCCCAGCAAAATCACCTCCTGTTTCCATCAAGCGAAAACTAAGACGAATAAAACAACTCTTATAAACTTGTAAATCAAAATTAATTCCTATATCCCATGATAACACTGGTAAAGATATTGGGAAACCGCCACAATGAATTGATGGATAAAAATAATCACCAAAAAATTTGAAATAATACCTGAAGATAGTAGATAAAATATAACGGCTGCGGGTATTTGTAACATAAATTGGAAACTTCCAATAAAAAAAAGTTTCTTCAATAGCCCATCGTTGGTTTGATGAAAGAAAAAACTCAAAACTTATATTACCAATATAACTTAGTTTTCCATAATTTTTCCAACCGTTAAAGATATCATAATTCCAATATTTTCCAATACCAGCACTAATTATAAAATTATTAAAAAAAGGCTGATATTTTTCTTTTTGATTTGCAACTGTATCATTAGATAGTGAATCGTTTACCATTGCTTCCACATTAAAAATACAAACAATAAATAAAAAATTATATAAAAATATTTTTTTCATAATAATCCTATTTAATATATATTAATTTCTTAAATGATCTTTGGTTATTAAAATTTATCTCACAAATAAGAATATTATCACTTATATTTTTAGGTTTATAATTGACTGTTATTTTTCCTTTATCAACAAATCTATTAATTAATTCTTCAACTTCATTGCCAAAAATATCAATAATTTTTATTGATAATAGCCACTATTCTTAATTTCTAAATCAATTTTTACATAATTGCTAAAAGGATTTGGATATATTTTTAATTGAAGATAAGGCTTAGAAAAATTTAAATTTTTCAATTGATTAATAACATCATAATCCTGAGATTTAGAACCTAAAGGAACAGTTTGATATTCTTCCCATGGTATATGACAATCATGATATTCAGGATGGTCATCATTGCAATAATCCTTTATAAAAGCATGAAATTTACAACCACTCTCTGCATGGAAACCAGGTTTTAATTCAATAAAATGATTGTACATAGGGGCTACATAAAAATCAAGGAAATTTGAATTCAAATAATTCATTTCAGCACCACTACTTTTTTTGTTAATGTAAAATTTGGTGAACGCAAAGTAACGAAATACATTCCGCTGGGCAGGGAACTCACATCGAAAGTTATTTTCCTTTCTTTATCATTGTTGTAGAAATCGCTCCGAGTCAGCA
>DAHXMP010000263.1 GCA_027371665.1 Bacteroidota bacterium
TAAGTCCAGCAAAATTTTTAACCGTTATAGAGGATAACAAAGGAATGCTCAGGAAATACCTCGCTTCTAAAATAAGGCTCAGGTTTACTCCCGATTTGAAATTTTTTATAGATGATACCCTTGAACAAATGGAGCACATCCAATCTCTTTTGGATAAAATTCACAGTGAATCAAAAGAAGTCAAGGTCAATCTTAATGATTATAATCAAAAGAGCTTGTCAGATTTATAATTCCTTAGTATCTGAAAAAATGAATTTACTAAACAAAGCAACTGTGGAAAATATTACAGATTGGATTGATGAAGCTAAATCGGCTGGTGCTGTTGCTTTAATTGATAAGGATATTAACTGGACTTCCTTCGATGTTGTTGCAAAATTAAAAGCTTTAACTAAACTGAAAAAAATCGGTCATGCCGGAACTCTTGACCCTCTGGCTTCAGGATTGATGATATTGTGTTTCGGAAAAGCTACAAAAACAATCAGTAATTATCAGGAACTTAAAAAAAAATATTTTGCTGTAATTAAACTTGGTGCAACCACTAAGTCTTATGATAAAGAAACCGGGGAGGAAAATATCAGAACAATTGATGAAATTGGTAATAATGATATTGAGACGGTCTTATATTCATTTGTCGGGAAATCGTATCAGATACCTCCTTTGTATTCTGCTAAATGGATTAACGGTGTCCGTGCTTATAAAGCGGCTAGAGCTAATCAAAATATTACTTTAAATCCCGTGGAAATAGAAATTTTTAATATGAAAATTAATAAAATTGAACCACCTGTTGTTAGTTTTAATGTTGAATGTTCCAAGGGCACTTATATCAGGGCTCTTGCTAATGATATTGGTCAAAAGCTTAAATGCGGAGCATATCTTACAGATTTAAGAAGAACAGGGATAGGCGATTATAATGTTATTGATGCTCTTAAAATAGATGAAATTATTAATTCCATTCATGGGCAAAAAGAAAAACAAAATATTAATTAATAAACTTACATGAAAATTTACAGAAGTTTTGATGAAATAAATTTTAAAGAAGGTACGGTTCTTACAGTCGGTACTTTCGACGGGGTCCATAAAGGGCATCAGCTTATACTCCAAAGGCTGCTTGAAGTTTCTAAGGAGAAACAATTAGCCGGAGTAGTTCTGACCATAGACCCGCATCCTCAGCTTGTATTAAAAAAAGAGGGCAGAACTCCGATAAAAATTCTTACTGTTATTTCTGAACGTATCAAATTATTTGAAAAATTTGGTCTTGAACATCTTTTTATAATTCCCTTTACATATGAATTTTCACAAACTCCACCGGATATCTTTGTCAAAGATTATTTACATAGAAAATTTAACTTAAAAAAAATACTTGTTGGATATGACCACATGTTTGGACGAAACAGGGAAGGGAGCAGTGATTTATTAAATCGAATGAGTGCTGAACTTGGTTTCAGCATGGAAAAGGTTGAACCTTATTTCGATAACGGCATGATAATATCAAGCACAAAAATCAGGAATTCCCTGCTAAATCATGAGTTGGATAGAGCAAACGGTATGCTTGGATATGAGTATTTTGTTGATGGAGTCGTTGAACATGGTTCGGGCAGAGGCAGAGCATTAGGATATCCCACGGCAAATATTAAAATTCCGGATATAAGTAAAGAGTTGCCTGCTCAGGGTATTTATCTTGTTTCCTCGATGATTGACGGAAAAAAAACCTATGGTATGGCAAATATCGGAACACGTCCCACCTTCTCCGACAATGATATAGTCTTACTTGAAGTAAATTTTCTCGATTTTGATTCAGATTTATATGAAAAATCACTCTCAATTTCTTTTCTCAAATTTATCAGGGAAGAAAAGAAATTTTCGGGTGTGGATGAACTTATTAAACAAATGGATAATGACAAAGAAATCAGTCAGTTCCTAATAAAAAGATTTTATTATTAATAATATTATTAGTAATTTTGAAATTCTTAAAAATTGGAGTAAATATATAATGATTACGAAAGAACAGAAGGCAGACATAATAACTAAATATGGTTCAAAAACCAAAGATACCGGCAAATCTGAAGTTCAGATTGCTTTACTGACCTCAAGGATTAATGATTTAACACATCATCTTGACGGACATAATAAAGACAATTCGAGCCGAAGGGGCTTGATTAAGCTCGTCAGTAAAAGAAGAAAATTGCTGGATTATCTTGCTCAGACAAATATCAGCCGCTACAGAGATATTCTGAAATCCCTGGCTTTAAGAAAATAAATTCAGGGGCTTTATGCCCCTTCGATTTTTTTATTGTATTCTGCATTCTTCTGCTTATCATTTTTACTACTGGTATTAAAACTGAATTATTAATTATTTTTTAAAGACTTTATTTATGAATAAACAAATTGTTAGTATTGATTTTAACGGCAAAACATATTCGCTCGAGACGGGACGTTTTGCAAAATTTGCCAGCTCGGTTATGGTCAGTTGCGGTGAGTCGATGGTCCTTGTTACCGTCGTTGCCGATAAAGAATCGAACCCGGAAATGGATTATATGCCCCTTCAGGTTGAATACAGGGAAAAAGCCTCTGCTGCAGGAAAGTTCCCCGGAGGTTTTCTTAAAAGAGAAACAAGGCCCAGTGACCATGAAATTTTGTGCTCACGCCTAATTGACCGGCCTATCAGGCCAATGTTCCCTAAAACCTGGAGATTCGAGACTCAGGTCATTGCTAATGTTTTGTCATTTGATAATGAGGTTGACCCTGATACACTGGGTGCCATCGGTGCTTCAGCGGCACTGATGATTTCGGATATTCCGTTCACGGGACCAATTTCAGAAGTGCGAGTAGGTAGAATAGACGGGCAATTAATTGTTAATCCATCCATAGAACTCCTCGAAAAATCTGATATTGACATGACCATTGCAGGAACCGATACTTCTATTGTCATGGTTGAAGGAGAATGCAAGGAAATTTCCGAGTTCGATTTTCTGAATACTCTCGAGTTTGCACATGAAAAAATAAAAGTTTTAAACGAACTCCAGAGAAAACTTGCATCAACTGTCGAAGTTAAAAAGCGGGAATTTGTCGAACCGGAAATACCCCAGGAATTGAAAGATTTTGTATATGGGCTTGTCCATGGCGAGCTTGTTGAATACGTACATACCGTTACAACCAAGTCCCAGAGAAGTGATTGGCGTAAGAAACTGAAAGATACAGCAATTGAAAAAATGACCGAAACTTTTGCTGGGCGTGAAGAATATAAAGATACAGACTTTGGAACCTTTGGTGAAGAAATTCTTGCAAAGCTTGAAAAGCAGGAAATGAGGAAAATGATACTTGAAGAAGGGAAAAGGCTCGATGGCAGGACCACAACTGATATCAGGCCTATCACATGCGAGCTTGACATTCTACCCCGTGTACACGGTTCTTCCCTGTTTACAAGAGGAGAAACCCAGAGCCTCGGTATGGTAACTCTCGGAACAAAGCATGACGAGCAGATGATTGATGGTTTACTTCCTGTTTATACAAACAGGTTTATGCTTCATTATAACTTTCCACCCTTCTGTACTGGTGAAACCGGTAGGATGGGTACAGGGAGAAGGGAAATAGGGCATGGGCATCTCGCTGAAAGAGCCCTTAAAATGATGCTTCCCGAACAGGAGGAATTCCCTTATACAGTTAGGGTTATTTCCGAAATACTGGAATCAAATGGCTCTTCCTCGATGGCTACCGTGTGCTCAGGCAGCCTTGCTCTTTTCACAGCAGGTGTCCCGATGAAAAAGGCTGTCGCAGGAATAGCGATGGGCCTGATTAAGGAAGAGGATAATGTTGCAATTTTGAGTGATATTCTCGGAGATGAAGATTTCCTCGGAGATATGGATTTCAAAGTTGCCGGTACATCAGACGGTATCAC
>DAHXMP010000327.1 GCA_027371665.1 Bacteroidota bacterium
TGCAAACGGTATGGAATTTTCTGTTGCATACTATCCATCATTATATTCGAATACATCGAGAATAATTTATACAATCACTGCAAATGAAATAAGTAATTCTCCTGAAAGGAGTATTGACGGCATACTGAAATATGCTCCAAATGTTGATGCAAGACAGAGAGGACCCTTCGATGTACAGACTGATATCGGATTGAGGTGTGGAACATTCGACCAGACATTAATACTTATTAACGGGATTAAAGTCAATGACGCTCAGACCGGTCATCACAATATGGATTTACCTGTCAGCAAAAGTGATATAGACAGGATAGAAATTCTCGAAGGGCCTGGTTCACGAGTCCTTGGCACTAATGCTTTTGACGGGGCAATAAATATAATAACAAAAGAAGGGGACAGGAAAGATTTTAATATAGATATATCAGGCGGAGAACATGGATTATATAACCTGTCAGGTTCATTATCATATAATATCAGGAATTTCAGGAATTATTTTTCTGTTTCGAAAACGGGGTCCAAAGGCTACATAACTGATACTGATTTTCAGGATAACAACTTATACTACCAGGGGAGCGTTAGTACATCTGCCGGCAATTTCAATGCAGATTTCGGTTATTGCGACAAGGCATTCGGAGCTAACAGCTTTTATACACCATCTTTCCCAAATCAATACGAAGTAACTAAAACACTCTTTGCATCAGGTAAATATTCGACAGGTGATAAGATAAAATTCTCAATTAATGCTTATGAACGCCAGCATCATGATAAATTTGAACTTTTCAGGGATAATCCTCCTGATTGGTACACAGGGCATAATTACCACCTAACAAATGTTGCCGGGGCAAGCACCGATGTTTCTTTTGAATGGCTTTGTGGCAGGACATCTGTGGGAGGAGAATTCCGCAATGAAAACATAAACAGCAATGTCCTGGGAAATATTACAGGCGATTCGATTCCGGTTTCCGGTGAAGATGGTGCATTTTACACAAGATATGCATCGAGAAATAATAT
Source organism: Bacteroidota bacterium (assembly GCA_027371665.1). Classification (GTDB taxonomy): domain Bacteria; phylum Bacteroidota; class Ignavibacteria; order Kapaibacteriales; family UBA2268; genus DAHXMP01. The sequence goes on from DAHXMP010000327.1 coordinate 1,009, forward strand.
AAGTCTTTTTCTCGAGCATAATGTAAACAACATGAATTTTTACTTTTCGGGTGGTTTTATGCTTAACTGGCTGACTGATTATCATTTGAAGACTTATGGCGGTTTTGATTTAGGTTATAAAATTAATGACAATTTGCATTTGTTTACATCAATTAATCAATCATTGAGAATTCCTACATTTACTGATTTGTATTATAATGGCCCAACGAACACAGGCAATCCTGATCTAAAACCTGAAGAAGCAGTTACCTATGAAATCGGTGTAAAATATCTCGATAATGATTTCAGGACGAGTATTTCCTGTTTTCACCGGGACGGTACCAATACAATTGACTGGATTCGCTCAGCAGACACACTTCTCTGGCAAAGTATGAATTTGACAAATGTCATTGCAAACGGTATGGAATTTTCTGTTGCATACTATCCATCCAAAAAATTATTTGCTTTCTTCGATGTTGGTTCAATCTCTATTAGCTATGCTTACACGGGACTGTCAAAGCAGAGCGGTAATTTTCAGTCGAATTATGTACTTGACTATCTCAAGCAAAAATTAACGATATGTGTTAATCACTCCGTTTTTAATAATCTCGGTATAAGCTGGAATATACTGTTGGAAAGCAGGGCAGGTACTTATCTCGATGTGGCATACAATACGGAAAAGGATTACAAACCGTTTGTACTTCTCGATGCACAGCTTTATTATAATTATAATTCATTCAGATTTTATTTTGGCGGGACTAACCTCTTGAATACATTTTACCGAGACCATAGCTACGTTCCTACTCCGGGCAGATGGCTTACCGGCGGTTTCTCGTACAATTTAAAATGGGAATAAATGATGATTTGTCGAATAATACTGATTATCATAAAATTACGATTATTATTAAACAAAATTTGTGAAAATTATTAATCGAAAGCGAAAAATTAACATTAAAGAGAGTATCCTTGGCTTTATTTTTGTATAAAAAAAGACGATAATGAGTTATATAGTATGAAAAAATTATATTTTTATATTGCCATTGCTTGTATTGCAGGATTAAGTTCCTGTTCTTCTGTTCGTAATAATACATATGCTCCTTTGCCCAAAAGAGAAGCCGTACCGGCAAATTCGAAAGGGACAGAATCAGCGGCTAAGCCTCAAAATCCTGGTACAGGAAAAAGCAAAACAAAAACTACAACCGGGAAAACATCTGAACAAAAACCTGTTCCACAAAAGACAGAGAATATCAACCGGAGATTTTCCGACACAACCAGTGTTGTTGTAAGTGCAAAAGCAGAGACAATTCATTATGGATTGAGCAGTCAGTTTGATATGGCAGTAACTAAATTCGAAAATGCACAAACTCAAAACGATAAAAAAGGATCGGATTCAGCTTGTATGCAAATTAATTCTTTCACAGAAACACTTGAACCGGTAGATTCCCTCAGGTACGAAGCAATGTTTATGCGAAGCGAGTGTCTGATCGCCAAAGAAGAAATAAGTGAAGCTCAGAAAGTATTGTCATCGCTGATGAACGATAAAAACCTGCCTACCACAATACTTGAAAAAGTTCTTGTCAGGCTTGGCCAGGTTTATTGTGTCATGAATAAGAAACAGAATGCTGAAGAAATGTTTACAAGATTAAAGAAACAGTTCCCCGGCTCGATTTACGAGCCGTTAGCCAATTGTGAATCGGTTGCACCGAGGTAATTTCACCCGGATTATTCAATAAAACTTGTAAAATTACTCATTAGCCTGACTGAGCTTGTCATTCTGAGTTGTGAAACAACGTAGAATCTCTTACTAAGGTAGAGATGCTTCGACTTCGCTCAGCATGACATCTTTGAGACATTATGCATATCCTAATGAATAATCCGGGTTTATTAATAATTGAACATTATTGATAATTTATAAAACAGGTACTACAAATGATTGAATGAATTTAAAATTCAATATGTGTTCTTAAGCTAAAAATATGTACAGGTCCCCTATCCTGGTTATAAGCAGGGTTATTAACGAACTGATAAAAGAAAGAAAACAACAAAGGCTTGATTACATATAATTTATAATAAGTTTCTATAATAGACTCAATTCCATAATTCAAATTTCCATCACCGATAATAAAACCATACCCGCCGGCTTTTAAATAATTTTTATGCTCATCCGATAAACCGTTAAATAAAGCGGCTATTCCTATTTCATCTTCTTTCCTGTACCATATCCCGCCATTGAAAATTCCTCCCAAACAAAGGGACCTGTCTATTTCCGTAAACATCCACGTTTCGGTATGCCCGTCATTCCAGCTTCCTCTTGCAAACACACCTATTGTTGGTGAAATGTCCTGCTCTATATTTAAAGCAAAACCATATTTTGTTTTTCCATATGAGCGGGTCTTACCAATATCCGGATTTAGCTGCTGGTCGTCAATTGCCTGATTGTAAGAGCCGCAGTTAGCGGTATTTCTAAACAAAAGAAGTCTCATTTTCCCTTGTCTATCAAAAATGGAATAGGGTTTTTCAGCTTCAATCACTAATCCATTTGCCTTGTTGATTTTCGTATCGAAAATCGGCCCGTTGACTGTCGTTGGAACCATTGCGGCAGCAAACCTTATTACAAATTCAGGATGATAATATTCTGCCATTAATCCTATTGTGTAGCCTCTTGTATCAGCCGGGTAATCCCAACTTCCGTTTGAGACCAAAGCCCAATTCATAAATTGTTTTCTCCCGTCATGGCTGTAGTTGTTTACATCGAAATAATCGAGAACGGAAAACTTACCAAACATTAGTACGAGCCGTTTTGGGCTTATTGTTGAATTTAATTGGTTTGCATCATCTTCGATACTTTCAGTTTCTTCGTCAAAATTAATTGTTTGCTGAATCATTAATCTGGCTGGATATAGTGTAGGAGCCACAGTTCCAACCCTAACAACTTCATTGTTCGGAAATCCTGCTATTCCCTGTACCTTAGATAAGCCTGTGCCGCCTGATACTTCAGGATTAATGTATAATTCACAATTTCTCCAGAGATGAGTTCCAAAAAACAGAGTTGTAGTAAGCGAAAAAGCATCGTCCTGTCTGTTATTCAGGCTGTTATTACCCGAATACTTTGCATAAAATTCCGGATGAAATTGGTACACAAATGTTTGCTGAAAATGCAAATTATAGAAAGGCTTTTGCGATAACTCATTTGAAATTATCGTATCCTGTGTGTTTCCTGATGTATTTGCTTTTAAGTTATAAGAATAAAAAAATAATAAAATAATTATGATACATAATTTCTTTGTAAATTTATTTATATATAAAATCAAAACTTAAAATCCTCCTTTATGAGAACATCTATAAAGAGAAAGTCAATATTTTACAGTATTTTAGTGTTTTAAAAATATTAAAAATTCAAAGTTAATGACACAATTTTAAACACGCAAATATTTTTAGAGTATTTCCCGCCTCAGAAGATAGTTTTTCCTTAGCAAATCAAATTCTGCAATCCTGCTGCTATCATGCAATTCAAGCGTGGCCAACAGGTTAATTGTGTCTTCATCAATATTCCGGGACTCCCGAAGCAGATTAAAAAGTTTATCATAATCCATGTATTTTTCTACCGGCATAGGATGATAAGAACTAAGCTCACGCTCGATTTCACTTAAATCAGGTTCAAGCCTGGTATATATCCTGAAGGATTCAGCAAGCATTTTAGCTCCTCTTAATTTGCCCTCCCTCGAGTAGCCGGCAACATGAGGAGTGGCGAGCATTGCCGCTTTTGCAAGCTTGGCATTAATTAAGGGCTCATTTTCCCAGACGTCAATGGCTGCCTGAATTTCATTGTTTGTAAGCCTCTTGAGCAACGGCTCTTCTTCGGCAAGTCCACCTCTCGAGGTATGTATAAATAGAGACCCGTTTTTAATCAGTCTGATGTTATTTTTATTGAATAAATGAAATGTCTTATATTTACCTTCTGATGTCAATGGTACATGACTTGTAATAACATTGGATTTGCTGCATAATTCATCGAGTTCTGCATATTTTGTAAAATCAGGAAATGAAAAACCTGAATCCTTCAAAGGCGGGTCGTTTACAAAAACTTTCAATCCCATGTAATTTACGTAATTCGCTGCTATTTTCCCAATGTTACCATAACCGATAATTCCAATTGTTTTATTCTTTAAATCTGAGTTTGTTAATTTTTGCCATTTCAAAATTGAATAGACCACATACTCTGCAACAGAATTAGCATTCGAGCCGGGTGCGTAAGCAAAATATATTTTTTCTTTTTTAAGATATTCCGTATCAACATGGTCAATTCCCGAAGTAGAAGTACCGGCAAATTTAACATCAGTTCCATCGAGCAATGCTTGATTAAGCTTAGTTGTTGACCTGACAAACAAAGCATTGCAGCCGTTTTCTTTCAAATTTTTATTCGTCAATTCTCTTCCGCGAAAATTATTAATTATGCCGCAAGGTTTCAGGGCATCTGCGAGCAAAGGTATATTTTCATCAACAAATATTATATTGTTATCAATTTTATGAGGATTCATCCGTTCAAAGCAAAATGAAAATGAATAATAAATTACTTTAATTTTGTAATTTAGTTTTTCTATTTAAATTATCAAAAATTATTTGTGCAGTGTATAATGGATTATGCAGCAAGTTCCGATATAGCCCATAGAAAAATAACAACGCTTCGTCTCAAGGAGATGAAGAAAGCAGGTATAAAAATTACATGCCTGACTGCTTATGACGCTTTGATTTCAAGGATTTTAGACGAATCCGGCATAGACGTCATACTAGTGGGAGATTCGCTCGGCAATGTCTTCCAGGGGAACGATACAACTCTGCCTGTAACACTGGAAGAAACAATATATCATACAAAAGCTGTCGTTCGCGGCTCGAGCAGGGCATTGGTCATTGCAGATATGCCATTTATGAGTTTCCAGGTTTCGCCTGAAGAAGCATTTCGTAATGCCGGAAGGGTAATGAAGGAGACCGGCTGTTCTGCAGTAAAACTCGAGGGAGGCAAACTTGTAGTGGATGCCATTGCTCGTATGACCGAAGCAGGCATTCCTGCTATGGGACATCTCGGGTTGACTCCGCAAAGCATAAATAAATTCGGCACGTATAAAGCGAGAGGTACTAATGAAGAAGAAGCTGACCAGATTCTCGAGGACGCCAGGCTCCTCGAACAAGCAGGCGTTTTTGCTATTGTACTCGAAAAAATTCCAGCCGAACTCGGTAAAAGGATTACCGAATCTATAGAAATTCCAACGATAGGTATCGGAGCAGGGCCTCATTGTGACGGGCAGATTCTTGTTTATTCTGATATGCTTGGATTGACGATAGATTTCAGCCCGCGATTTGTCAGAAGATATGCAAGGCTTTATGACGATATAAAAGATGCAGTAACGAGGTTCAGCGATGATGTCAGAAATTCAAAATTTCCAACTGAGCAGGAAAGTTACTGATGAAAGAAAAGATATTCATATCATCTTTTGTTATATTATCCATGATAATGATTAGACTATTCAGCGGTTGTCATGAAGTAATTGGCCCTGATTCCAATGTGGTTTTCCCTGATTCCAACGTGAGCTATATTAGTAATGTCGAACCTTTTATGATAACGAAATGCTCTTACAGCGGTTGCCACTGTGAACCTCCTTATAATTCGGCTACCCCGATGACGACATATTTTGAATTAATCGGTCCGGATAATTTGGGGCTTATTGTTTCGTACCAGCCCGAGCAAAGCATTTTGATTCAGATTCTCGAGGGTAAGCTTCCTCACAGCCCACCTTTTCAACAGGGATATTTTACTCAGAATCAAATAAACGGCATGAGAAAATGGATTCAGGAAGGTGCAAAAAACAATTAATTTTATATCTTTGCTTAATTTGATAAATTTGTTTTCGTATTAAATCCATTATAATTAAACTTGAAAAATTGTTATTATATTGATAATTAATAAATCAGGAGACTGTTTATGAAAAAACTATTTACATTTCTTTCAATTTTAAGTTTTACCCTTTTGATTTGGTCATGCGGCTCAAAGCCACAACCAGAGGAAATTTCAGGTTTAACCAAATATGAAGACGCAGTTGTAAAATTTTCAATAAACTATCCGTCCAACTGGATAATGCAATCTTTTCCCGGGGCAAGGTTTCTTGTTTATTCATCCAAAGGCGTTAGAGACCGTTTTATGCAGTATGATTCGAAAGGCAAAATCGGTGCTAAAATTGAAGTCTATGTTGCTAAGCTCGATTCCGGGAGAACACTTGATTCCTTTATGATTACAACTAAATTATTTCAGAAAAATTACTATTCAAACCCTGTCAAAGTTAAAATTGACGGTGTTGACGGATATAAACAATCATACTCTTTCGACTTAGATGACGGAAAGATGGACGGAGAAGTATATTACGCAACTAAAGACGGAAAATATGCAACCTTGCTGTCATTCGAAGCTTTCGGCGGTACTTTGGTAGGATACAGAAAATATATTAATGATATTGTTTCATCATTTAAACTTGCAAGGGAACCTGAAGAGATTAAGCCGGAAACAGTAAAAGTTGAAGCTCCACCTCCATCTGACACTTTGATTACTAAAGGAGGCGACGGTTACTCGATTTCAATTCCATATAATTTTAGATCCGAGACTGGCAAGGCAAAAGATGCAATGAGCTCGAGGAATTTTATCGGTGAACGAAGGGCTGACTGCAACATCCAGGTGGATGTTCTCGATGCGTCAAAACAGCAGAATCTCAAGAAAATCGTTGATGAAAACAGCCCGAAATATGGGAATGCGAAACCAACAGTAACTAATCTGGGTGGACAACAGGCCTACGAAATGCCTTACTCTTTCGGAAGGAATGTTCAAAGTAAAGTATTTTTCGTAATTAAAGGTAAAAAGCTTTACAGAATTACTATGAATTGGTTCAAAGGCGAGGAATCATCCTACTTGCCGATATTCGATAAATGTATTAAAAGTATTAAATTTCAGTAATAGACAAAAATTTATTATATTGTAAAAAGGTGGCAGTAAAATTCTATATGCGGTATGCGCCCGTATATCTGCATTAATATAACCATATTATATTCTTGATTTGACAATACTGCCACTTTGTTTTATTTACAAATGAAAAATAAAATTCATAAATGTAAATTTCATACTCCTCTCGGTGATATGCTCGCCGCTGCCAACGATGAAGGACTCTGCCTGCTCGAATTTACAGACAGGCCGGCATTGCCAAAAGAACTCGGGGATTTGAAGAGACTGCTTAATGCCGAAATTGTAAGTGAAGAGCATATTCTGATTGATGAGGCACAAAAGCAGCTCGATGAGTATTTTCAAGGCAAGCGAAAAGAATTTTCGATCAAATTAAAAACTCCCGGCACCGAATTTCAGAAAAAAGTATGGTCTGTCCTGCAGGAAATTCCATTCGGAAAAACACGCACATACAAAGAACAGGCATTAATCCTCGGCAATCTCAAGTCAATCCGTGCTGTCGGCAAGGCAAACGGCGAGAACCGAATAGCTATCATAATTCCCTGCCATAGGGTAATCGGTGCAAACGGTGATTTGGTGGGCTATGGCGGCGGTTTATGGCGTAAACATTATCTGCTCGAATTTGAATCAAAAGTGAATAATCAATTCTCTTTGTTTGAATAAAAAAGTTTTTAACTCCTGAAGCCGTTTTACAGCTTTAAAAGGGTATTAGTTATGAACGGAAAATATACAGCCATAATCAGGAAGAGCAAACTCGATTACGTCGCTGTTTATCTTGAAATGAACGTTACCGCAACTGGTGAAACTCTTGCCGACGTTGAAAAAAATCTTCGTGATTCTATTCTCTTATATCTTGAAGATATTAAAGAACATCCCGAAACTGAAGTCAGTTCAATACCCATTGAAGATTTTTTAGAATTTCTGAACGACACCGAACCGGATTCAGAGCCAAAAGACAAGGATAAATATATTTTAAAGCCTCTCGAACTGCATGAGGTAGCCGTTTATGCCTAAGCTGCCTTCTTTATTAAGTAAAGATTTTTAAAGTTAATAGAAGCTAAAGATTGTATATTTGTAAATCAAATTATATAAGATTAACTGAATATATTGATTTATAATGCTCACATCAGAAAAAATAATTATTCTTGATTTCGGCTCGCAATACACACAGCTTATTGCACGCAAGGTGCGTGAATGTGGTGTTTATGCTGAGATTTATCCTTTCAGTATTAACCCTGAAAAGCTGAAGGAACTTCAGCCAAAAGGAATCATACTTTCGGGCGGACCCTCGAGCGTTTATGCCGATGATGCTCCTATACCTTCTTTTGACGTTTTCGGCATCGGAGTGCCTGTACTCGGAATCTGCTATGGGTTGCAGCTTCTCGCTTATACAAAAGGAGGAGCGGTTGACAGAGCCGCAAGACGCGAGTTTGGAAGAGCTGAACTGCTCATTGATTCCCATGACGATTTGTTTAAGGATTTGCCCTCGGCAACGAATGTCTGGATGAGCCACGGGGATGCTTTGACAGAGCCTCCGAAAGGTTTCACGGTTATCGGACATTCGGATAATTCTCCGATTTGTGCCGTCCGCTCTGCCGACAGGAAAATTTTCGGTGTGCAGTTCCATCCTGAAGTACATCATACTCCTCTCGGGAACAAAATTTTGGGCAACTTCGTGAGAACGATTTGCAAATGCCGTGAGGTTTGGAACGCAGAGTCATTTATTGAATCAACGATAAAAATCATCCGGGAAAAAGTTGCAAATGACGGTGTGCTTCTTGCTCTCAGCGGCGGAGTGGATTCGACGGTTGCCGCTGTCCTGCTTCATAAGGCAATCGGGGAAAAGTTGCATTGCGTTCACATTGATTCCGGTGTAATGCGTACAGACGAGAGCAAGACAGTGGTTGACTTGTTCAATCAATCATTCAATATTTCTGTCGAACTCGTTGACGGCACTGATTTGTTCCTTGAAAGATTAAAAGACATTGAAGACCCTGAGCAGAAGCGGAAAATCATAGGCAAGACTTTCATTGATTTGTTCGAAGAATCGGCTAAAAAATACAAAGACATAAAATGGCTCGCACAGGGAACCCTATATCCCGACGTAATAGAATCTCTCTCTGTAAAAGGTCCCTCAGCCACAATCAAAAGCCATCACAATGTCGGGGGCTTGCCTGACAAGATGAACCTGAAAATCATCGAACCGTTCAGGGAGTTATTCAAAGATGAAGTACGTGAAGTCGGGCGTCAGCTCGGTGTGCCGGATTGGTTCGTTAAGCGTCATCCGTTTCCGGGGCCCGGCCTGGCAATAAGAATTCTCGGAGAGGTTTCAAAACAAAGACTCGAAATATTGCGAAAAGCTGACGACATCTATCTCGAAGAAATCCGAAACGCAAGGCTCTACGATGAAATATGGCAGGCATTCACCGTGCTTTTGCCAGTCTCGAGCGTCGGTGTCATGGGCGACGAACGCACTTACGAAAATGTCTGTGCCTTGCGTGCAGTAACCTCTACGGACGGCATGACCGCCGACTGGTATACATTTCCGCCGGAAGTTCTTGCAAAAATCTCTAACAGAATCATCAACGAAGTCAGAGGCATTAACCGAGTCGTGTATGACATAACAAGCAAGCCACCGGGTACGATAGAGTGGGAGTAAGCGTGAAATTATATTTTAACTATTTCTAAATACAATTAGTTAAGATATGTAAAAAAGCAGTAATAGTTATAAAATAGTTACATTTTGAATATTTGAATGTATATGTATAAACATGAAAACGTTAGATTAG
>DAHXMP010000334.1 GCA_027371665.1 Bacteroidota bacterium
TGAAATTCATCATTTTCGATTTGATTATTAAGAAGTTCGTATTCGGAACTTCTGTACGATGGATTATATTGGTCCAACAGGTTCAGGTATGTTTTTGTGCCGAATATCTCAGCGACAAAATCAATTATTTCTTTTGTGTCCGACTGATTGTTCGGAAGAACAAGATACCTGACTAAAACTCCTTTTCTCGCAGTTTGATTCTTAAATATCAGGTCTCCGGTCTGCCTGTGCATTTCAAGAACAGACAAAGATGCAAATTCAAAATAATCTTCGGCATCCTCATAGAGCTTGCTCTTTTGAGAGCTGAAAAATTTCAAATCAGGCATGTATATGTCAATTAATCCCTCCATTAGTTTTATGGTTTCTGTTTTTTCATAGTCGCTTGAATTATAGATTATAGGGATAATCAACCCACGTCTTTTTGCTTCAAGTAATGAAACTATTATCAAAGGAACATAATGTGTCGGTGTTACCATGTTTATATTAGTACAACCTATGTTTTGAAGCCTCAGCATAATATCTGTAAAATCATTATCTGAAACATAAAAATCTTCCTTCCCGTGGCTTATAGTGTGGTTTTGGCAGAATGAACAAAAAAGGCTGCACCCGGAGAAAATTATCGTACCAGAGGCTGTGAATCCAACGAGTTCCGGCTCTTCACCGTAATGGGGCCAGAATGATGAAATTTTAATTTTATTTCCCATGCCACAAATGCCGTCTTCGGTTTCAAACCTGTTAACGTGACTTTCTCTTGGGCATAATGTACAGACCTCAAGAATTTCGAGAATATCGGATATGTCATTTTCATTTATCATTCCGGTCTAAAATGATTTTGAAGAAAATTATAAAATTCAATAAAATCATCTTTAGATAATTCTTCGGCACGTTGTGAAAAATAATTTAATCTATTTAAAGAAGCATCATCAATGATTTGCTGATAATTTATTTTCGACTTATCACAGAAGTAATTATTTAATGAATTTTTCAGTGTCTTTCTTCTTTGACTGAATGCTGCTCTTACGAATTTCATAATCTTTTTAAAATTATCATCTTTTACCGGATTTTCCCTGAATTTTATATCTATTATCGAAGATGTAACAGATGGCTTTGGGTAAAAACATTCAGGCGGGACATCGAATAATTTTTTTGCAGAGCCTGTGAGCTGTAAAGCTATAGTCAGTATTCCGTAGTCTTTGGTTTTTGGCTTGGCAGTCAGCCTTTCCGCAAGTTCCTTTTGTACCATAATAACAGCATTATCTATATGTTCTGCCTGTTCGAACAGCCAGAAAAAAATCCGGCTTGAGATAGAGTATGGAATATTGCCAATAATTTTCACCTTGCTGTTTATTTTATTTTGAGATATGTAATCTTTTAAATTTATACTTAGAATGTCTTTGTTCAAAAGATGAAAATTTTGAAATGTTTCGGCAGGAAATTTATAGGATAAAACTCCAAAAGCATTTTTGTCAAGTTCGATGCCAATCAGAATAATTTTTTTTTCGAGAAGATATTTAGTCAAAGCTCCTGTTCCACAGCCGATTTCAATTACGATGTCTCCGCTTTCTAAATTTAATGAGGCAACAATTTTTTTTGCAATATTATTATCAATAAGAAAGTTCTGGCTGAAGGATTTTTTTGGCTTTATTTGTCCAAAGTACTTCATAGGATTGATTATTTTGCAGCAAGTTCTTCAAATGTCTTTGATACAATTTCCTGCGTTTCCACCAATGCCTGCGACACTACCTTTGTTTCGCATATCACCGGCATAAAACTCGTATCCCCATTCCATCGCGGCACAATATGTATATGGATATGACATGGAATTCCCGCACCTGCAACTCTTCCCTGGTTAATACCGATGTTAAATCCATGTGGATTGCTAATATGATTTAAAACCTTAATGGTTTCTTTAATCGTTTTGAAGAGATTAAGAGCTTCTTCTTCGCTTAATTCTTCAATGCCCGATACATGCCTGACCGGTGCAATCATCACATGACCCCCGTTGTAAGGGAATTTGTTCAGCATAACGAAACATTTTTCACGTTTTGCAACAACCAGGAGTTCTTTTTCTTTTCCGGGTGACTTATGGGCATCACAAAAAATACAGGATTTGTCCTTTCCGTTCTCATTTTCGTCTTTGAAGGCTTGAATGTATTTTGAACGCCATGGTGACCAGAGTATATCCATTTTTTAAGATTGTAAATTATTTTAATAATGTTTGTCTGAAAAAACAAAAGGTGTTTGCTCTCAATTGTTACTGATGGCAAACACCCATTTAAATAAGAAAATTTTTTAAGAGCCGAATAATTTTAATGCATATCTAATATCAACACCTAATTGTAAAGCATTTATTCTCCAGTTTTCAGCACTTGTTACCTTTGTTATACCAAGATTATAATATATAGCAGGCACAATAAACCATTTTTCACCGGGAATAATTTCGTATTGAACACCGATTTTGAGACCTAATCTGAATCCCGTTGCATTTGGAATTGGACCATCCTGTATCGTTATTGTCCTTCCATCTGCTGATATTTTATACCCTCGTTGAATATACAAAGCTGTATCTACATAGAATTGAGCATTTAAAGGGTCACCAACGAGTTTATAAGTCTGGTTAATAGTTTTGGTAATTGGAAAATCAAATGTCGGACCCACAGTAATCCCCAAATTGACATTTGGAATTGGATTAATTTTATAACATGCTTCAACTGTAAACATGCTGTATGTTACATTAGCCTCGTGTTTTGTTGTTGTTTGAATTACTGCATTTGTGTTTGGTCCGGTTTGAACAAGAGTAGGGTAATCATCCTGAATTCTTTCCATAAAGGCAGGCATGGTATTATACAAAGCCCTGACGATTATAGAAGAGATTGATTTTGCAGGGTCACCGAACAAATACTCAAAGGATAATCCGGCATAAAATCCATTACCTCCGCCATTATCGAATGGCTTGCAAAGCTTAGTCGGGTCATCGAAAGTAAGAAGTTCGACGCTGTGCATAGATTTATTATAACCAAAAACAGGACCAACCAGTATCGGCCTTTTCTGTTGCCCGGGTTCAATAGGGTTTTCCTGAGAATAGGATTTAAACGAAAAAAGTATTAAAAACACTGTTATTATGCATGTGAGTAAACGAACCTTCATAGTTTACACCTCAATTACTTAATTTTTATAAACATTAAATTTTTTTCCATTTCAGAGTTTCTTACAGAAATAAAATATATCCCGTTTGAAAAAGAACTAAATTCAAATATACGTGAATGTGTTCCTTTTTTCAAAAATAAATTTTC
>DAHXMP010000335.1 GCA_027371665.1 Bacteroidota bacterium
GATATCCGGAACGATACCGTTTGAAATATGTTTGTTCGCTGTAAATAAAACTCTCTCACCGAAAAATATTGATGTAATAAATCTTGAGACAAACAAATTTGAAACTTTGGCTGTAAGCGATTTGCTTAATAGTATAGGTAATGATTTCCCATTATTGAATGAGATTTTTTCAATTGAAGAAGAAAATATATTAAAAAAACCTGTCGGATTAGGGATTGATACTACGAAGCATAAGGTAGTTGCCACTTTTGATAATTTAGCTGTTAATACAAAATTTCCCGAACAGATTAATGCGATGCTAAAAGTATTAAAAAGGAAATTATCTTCGGCAGTTGATATCGAATTTGCCTGCGACGGGGAAAATATGTACCTGCTGCAATGCAGGCCTCAGAGTTCATCAAAAGATACCAGTGCCGCTATCATACCGAAAGATATTTCCGGTGAGAGAGTTTTATTTACAGCGAACAAACATATTTCAAACGGTATCGTTCCGGATATCAATTACATTGTATATGTTGACCCTGAAAATTACGGGAAGCATGAATTGAATGAACTGAAATCAATCGGCAGGTACATCGGGAAAATCAACAGATTGCTGCCGAAAAAAAGATTCATCCTGATGGGGCCTGGCAGATGGGGAAGCAGGGATGATATTAAACTCGGCGTTAATGTAACTTACTCAGATATTAATAATTCGGCAGTGCTTATCGAAATAGCTAAGAAAAAAGGCGATTATTCCCCCGACCTTTCATTCGGAACACACTTCTTCCAGGACCTTGTGGAAGCCTCAATAAGGTACCTCCCTCTTTATCCTGATGAAAAAGGGACTGTTTTCTGTAAAGAATTTTTTCTGAACAGCAAGAACAGATTGGAAGAAATATTACCCGAAGCTGGTTATTTATCTGATACTATCAAGATAATTAATGTCGGCGAAGCAAGCAACGGATTGGTACTCAGATTACTAATGAATGCTGACGAAGAAAAAGCCGTCGGAATGTTGACTGAACCTTTCGTACTCCCGGAATATTGCTCGACAAATGTTGTTCAAAAAGAAAACATCTTTATTGAACCTTTGCAGTGGAGGCTTTATATCGTTGACATTATTGCCTCAAAACTTGACCAAAAACAATTCGGGGTTAAAGCGGCTTACCTTTTCGGAAAGGTTTACGAACTCAGTGCAGGTCCAGATTCCGACATAGATTTGCTAATTGTATTTAATGGAACTGAAGAACAAAAGAAGGACCTGTTCACTTGGTTTGAGGGCTGGAATCAATCTCTGGCTGAAATGAACTTCATTCAAACCGGATACAAACTGATTAATATTCTTGATATACATATCATAAGAGAAGAAGAATTAAAAGATGAACAATTTTATTCAGATATTATTGACCCCGAAAAGAAGTTGTCGAAGAAATTAAAATTGTCCGGTGACTGAAGTTTTTTTTTATTTAAAAGTTTTAATAACAAGGATATTTTATCAATGCCCCTGTTATAATCAGATTTTATTTTCTATCTAACAATTATAAATTTTGCCATGACATGATATAAGTCTGCTTTAAGAATACAGAGATAGATACCTGCAGTCAAATAAGCTGTATTGAGAATGATATTATGCGTACCGGCTTCGATAATTTCACTGTTAAGAATCGGTGTTTCACTCAAACAGATATGTTCCGACGAATACTCAATTAACCGACGATTTCAGGACACCTGGAATTAAGGAAAGGCATAAGGCTCAATCAGGCATTCAATAGAAGACAGATGCAAATCTCAACATTGATTCGGTTGATTTATATAAAGGGTCTTTCGATACATTCGGCACATTAGAAAACATGCGTGTATGGACTGTAAAATTTCAGAATGAGCTGCAAATCGGGGTTTTCAAATATTTCGGTGTAATATTGATGGCAGACTTTATTAATGACGAAAAGCAGAAACTGAAACTTCAATACAATAAGAACGTTCGATTCGGATTTTTGGCAGTGATATGAGTAATTTATTAAGAGATTCTTCGGCACGCTGTTAATGACACATTGATTGATGAAACGGGACAAGTTCTATTTGTATAACCTTAGAAAAAAATCCCCCTTAATCCCCCTTTTTCTAAGTGGGAAACGGCATTCATTCAATTGATTACTGCTTTTGCAGGCATGACAGTTTAATCAAATGCTTTTTTCAGGAACGAGACAAAATCGTTTTGGTCGCGGGTGAAGGCTTTTGTCCCAATCAGCTTCTCATCAGGTGTTATTATTACATATAGCGGCAATTCGATTGAATTGAACCTGGTTTCCTGGAAATGCTTGTTAGAGGCATAAGGCTCTCCCCTTCGGTCTGTATAGAGCCTGACTTTTACCATTTTGTCAATGAGGTTTTGTACTTCCGGTTTAGAAAACATGTTTAATTCCATCCAGCGGCAGTTCGTACAGGTGAAGCCTGTGAAATCAATGAAGAGAGGCTTTTTCTCCTGCTTTGCGAGAGCAAGACCGGTTTTATAATCATGGAGCCATGAATCCTGTTCGTTTTGAACAGATGGGCTTTTCCTTTTTGCAAGTGCAGTGTCGGGAGTAACTGCTGACAGGGAAGGAGCAAAAGAACTTGCATTTATTATTTCTTTATAATCCGGCGGGGGAAGGAATGCATCGAGTTCACCGAGAGGATTCCCGAATAACCCGGACATTAGATAGAAAGAGAAGGCAGCAAAAAACAATGCAAAAACCATTCTCAATGATTTAACTCCTTCAACCGGCGAGTCATGCTCGAACCTGAAAACACCAAGAATATACAATGTAATAAGAATTCCGCATCCTAACCAGATAGCAAGAAATATTTCACGGGGCATAATGCCCAGTCCCCAAACCAAATCAAAATTGCTGACAAATTTCATTGCCGCGGCAATTTCGAGGAATCCCATAACAACTTTCACATTGTTCATCCAGCCCCCGGCTTTGGGCATGGACTGCATTGCCGTCGGGAACAAAGCAAGCAGGAAAAAAGGTGCGGCAAAAACAGCGGAATATGCCAACATGCCGATGGCAGGATAAAACCAGTGTCCTCCCGATGTGGCTACCAATGCCGAACCGACAAAGGGCATAGTGCATGTAAAAGATGTCAGAGAAAATGTCAGTCCCATCAGCAGAACGCTTCCAATCCCGCTTCCCTGGCTTTTCATATTCAGTTTATTAAGCAATCCGACAGGAAGCTGGATTTCAAATGCACCGAATAAATTGAAAGCAAATGCGATGAACAAAGCAGCTATTGCCATGTTTACCCAGGGGCTCGTCGCAAAATCCTGGATTGCCGTTGCACCGAATATAAGGGAAATGATAAGCCCGAAAGCTGTAAAAGTAGAAATTATGCCTAAGGCATAGACAATAGAGTCACGCAAACCCCTGCCCTTTTTCTTCTCGGCTCTTTTAGTGAAAAAGGAAACCGTAATCGGCACCATTGGGAAAACGCAGGGAGTGAGCAAAGCCAAAGCACCGGCACCCATTGCGAACCAGATAAATGAAAATATACCCTGGTTTTCTTTTTTATTTATTTCTTTTTGTGATTCGGTGATGTTCCCACCTGATTTCGTTTTCTTGATTTGTCCGCCTGCTGTGCCGGCGGGGATTGTTTGTGAAGAATCAATATTATTATTCACGCTGGATATTTTTTCTTCATCGGTGCTTCCCGCGGAGTTTGTATCTGTCTCAAGGCTCCCCTCTAAAAGCCCTGTTGAAGGAGTAAAAGTTTTATTCGATATTTGGACTTTGTACTCTTCGGGAGGGAGGCATTTTGATGTATCGCACAATTCGAGATAAACTGAAACATAAACCTTATTATTTGGAAATGAAAGAGCTTTTTTTGCTTTTGCAATTATTTCAAACTCCGATTGAGCTTTATAATATTCGATAATCATCTCAAAGCCTTTGTCATACTCAACTTTTGGCTTTGGTGCTTTAATTTTGCCGGACAGAACAATTAAATCTTTCGGCTCAACTTTAATCTCAGTCTGGGTTGGGCCGATGCCTTCCTTGCTTAACTGTTCATTTAGGCTGTATGTATGCCACCATTTATCAATTTTCATTGTCAGCAGGATACCGAATTTTTCACCTGCTTTAACACTGGTTTTAGAAGGCTGAGCAGTGAACCTGACATGTTTAGCTTCTTTTCCGTAAGCCTGAACTCCAAAAAATAAAACAATAATTACCAACAATGTATATATCAGTTTATTATTCATTTCTAATTATATCCAATATTTATCAAAAATTCCACTATTAAAATATAATGACGAATAATCATTCATTATCACTTCCAAAGTATGAAATATGCCTTTGGTCGGCAAAAGCAGACTGAGGACCTTTATTTTTTGTAATTTCATTTTGCAAATTCGTGGACATCACGGTTGCAGCATCATAACCGTATGTCCTAAGTAAATAATTAATAGCAATGACTTCGGCAATAACAGTAATGTTTTTACCCGGGAAAATCGGAAGTTTTACGTGAGATATTTCAATACCCAAAACATTAACAGGCTCTTCGTCGAGCCCAGTTCTCGTGTATTCACCGGATGACTGCCATTCGAGAAGTTCCACAATAATTTCGAGCCTTTTCTGAAATCTTATCGAGCGGATACCAAACATCTGGCGAATATCAATGATACCCAGCCCTCTAATTTCCATAAAATGTTTTACAAGGCTTGTTCCTGTCCCCATGATAATAGATTCCTTTTTCTTTGTCAGCATTACAACATCGTCAGCAACGAGCCTGTGTCCGCGTTCGACGAGGTCCAGG
Source organism: Bacteroidota bacterium (assembly GCA_027371665.1). Taxonomy (GTDB): domain Bacteria; phylum Bacteroidota; class Ignavibacteria; order Kapaibacteriales; family UBA2268; genus DAHXMP01. The sequence goes on from DAHXMP010000335.1 coordinate 4,777, forward strand.
GCAATTTCGCTTTTCCCGATTCCGCTTCTCCCGGTAAAAAGTACACCGACACCGTAAACATCAACGAAAGAGCCGTGAACAACTGCCTGTGGAGCAAACTGGTCGTCGAGAAATTCGGAAAGCAAAAAAATCGTACGTGTCGTATCAAATGGAGTCTGCAACAATGCTATATTATTGTTCATTGCAATATTTATTAGGTCCGGTTCCAATTTGTGGTTGTTTGTCAGAATCATACAGGGTATAGGAAACTTGGAAATGGTTTCAAAAGCTTTAAGCTTGTTATTTCTTGACAAGGTCTTCAGATAAAAAATTTCGGTGTTCCCGAGAATCTGAATCTGCTTGTAATTAAACAAGCTGACATATCCGGTCAAAGCAAGCTGAGGCCTGTAAAGATTTTTATCTGAAATTGTATTATCCATGCCTATGTTTCCGGTCAAACATTCAAGTCTCAGGGGACCACCGAGAATCTGTTCGACGGAAAGCTTTGAGGGCTGCAATATTTTG
>DAHXMP010000339.1 GCA_027371665.1 Bacteroidota bacterium
CAATGTAAAATAAATATCCTTAAAAACAAAAGGGAATTCCCTGCTTGAAAAAATCCTGTAAAATCTTCCTCCGCTAAAATCCGATAAATTTTTTAATGGTTCTTCTCTTGTTGGGCCATAACCGATTGTATAAATTCTGACTCCTGATGATTTAGCATCTCTGTAAACCGAATCTATAGGTTTAATCAATTGATTATCTTCTCCGTCCGTAAATAATATAATAATTTTTTTATAGGAACTATCAGCTTTTTTTAATTCTCTGATTCCTGTTAATACACTAAGATACATTGCAGTACCAAAACCATAATTATCCTTTAATCCGTCAACCTTTAATTTATTTATATATTCATCACGATTTTTTGTTAAGGGAATTTCAACGTGCATTTTAGATGTAAATTTAACGACCGATACATAGTCTCCTTTTTTTATCGCTTTCAGGACATACCTGACAGCTTCCTGAAGCTGTTTCGCTCTGAAGTCACCCATTGAAGGCGAATGGTCGAGTACAAAACAAATTGCATAAGGCGGACTCGTATTTTCCTTAATTTCAGTTACATTATATGAAGATATTTTATGCTTTTCACCATTACATGAGTCAGTTAATTTAAACCAATAATTCTTGAAATCTCCCGTGAAAACGAATTCAGGCGGAGCAAGTCCCGAAATATAATGTCCTTTAGCATCGAAGACAACTACCCTTAAATTAATTTCAGCAGGATAATAAGAAGCATCAACTTCTTTCATATCCAATTGAAGGGAATTTAATTCATTATTAACCACATCATAGCTGATATTATTTTTATTCTTATTCTCTTCAATCAAATTTGATGCCGGAAGTGCTGTATTCAGGTAAATCGGTTTGTAGTAAATAAGTGTATCCGAAGGAATTGATTCCTCAATTTGCCTGACAACCATCTGTGGACATGCTGTCAGGAAGACAAACAAAATCATTGGAAAGACAGCTTTTAAAATTTTGAAACCCTGTCTTTTAATATTTTTAATTAATATTAATCCTGATAATTTCATATTACAATTATATACTTTAAAATAGAAAAATTGTTACATTAATTATTTTTTTTACAATTAATCATTTATTCAATTTCTTATAAATTTTATAAATCAACAAAGATTTTATATTTGATAATGACAATAAAATTTTGCTAATTTGTTTTTTTCTAAAAATAGGTTTGGATTGGAATAACAGAAAATAAATGGTTTAAGGTATTGCAATGATTGAAAGAAATATCCCTATCTTAATTCTCGACGGTGATGAGTCTAACGCCGAAAAAATTTCAATTATAATTAAAAAATTATATCCAAACTCAAATATAGATTTTGCTCACAACGGCATGGATGGATGGGCAATTATAGAAAGAATAAAAGATTCTACAATTATTATAGCCGACAGTTATCTTCCCGGAGTTAACGGTATTCAGTTGCTAAAAAAAGTTAAAACTGACAAACCGGAACCTCATACCTATTTCATAATTCTTACAAATACGAAAGACAAGGAATTTAATATCAAGGCTTTACAATCAGGGGCGGATGAACTGCTAATGAAACCCTGGTCTGTGGAAGACCTCGTCGGTAGAATAAGGGCTGCTACACAGGTTCTCAGATTGCATAATACATTAAGAGTCGAACAGGCAAAAGTTGTAGAATTAAACGAAGAGCTTGATAAAACTTTTCAAAATAATTTCGAACTTTTACTTAAGATTCAGACCGTTAAGTTTCCGGATTATGAAAAAAATCTTAAGATGATTAGCCGTGCTGTATTATGGATAGCAAAAGAACTTGGGATTGAAAATGAAGCAGAACTGAAAAATATCGAATACGCATCAAGAATCTGCTATATTGGGAAACTATACTTACAGGAGAAGCACTCTTATGAGCCTGTCATGAAAAAAGGGATTATTATTAATCCTGTTATGGAAAAATATTCTTCCTTTTCTAAAGAGTTACTTTCAAATTTGAGGGGGTTTGAGGATATTGCTAATATATTAACTCACATATATGAAAATTTTGACGGTAGCGGATTGCCTGATAACTTGCAATCCTGGAAAATACCTTATGGTTCCAGAATCTTGAGAGTCATTATTGATTTTCATGATTTATTCAAATCCTTGAACGGAAGTTTTACTAAAGCTTATGAAGCTCTTGAATCTGAAATTAAAAGGCTATACGACCAAAAAGCAGTTGTTTTACTCGAGCAGTATTATGCTGAAACAGGTGAAGGAAAATTAAAATCAAATGAAAGGGCAATTGAAGCCAAAGACTTGCAGGTAGGGATGGTTGTTTCAAGAAAAATCGTTACAGAGTCCGGTTTAAAAATTGTTTCACAAACTTCAGAGCTTGATTTCGAAACTATAGAAAAAATCAAATCTATCGTCAAAGTTGACCCTATAATTGGAAATATTTATATTTATGGATGAATTTTTTTGTCAACTAATCAAAATCCCAGAATTTTTCTTTTACCATTACATTTTAGATTAACAATTATTTTAATAATTGAATTTTAGCTGTGAAAACATCACATAAGATTATCTGATTTGAAAATCCAATAAATCCCCCATCAGATGTTCAAATTTGGTTAGTTTTGCAGGTAAGATGTATTTATTTATCTGAGAGGATATCATGCTTACAAAAGATTTGATTGAAATTTTAAAAAGAATTGAATTATTCAGAGATTTGAATGATAGGGAACTGGAATTGATAACAAAGCAATCAGAGATATTAAAGCTGAAAAAAAGTGAAATGCTTTACGAACAGAATTTTCCACGATTATTTTTATATATTATTATCGAGGGAAAAATTGAATTGTTTAAATCGCTGCCTTTTGGTGGTGAAACAAGAATTGCTATTTTTAACAGATATGACTTCCTTAGCGAAGGAGCAATGCTGGATGAATATCCCCATTCGACTTCAGCACGGGCTATAAAAGACTCTGAAATAATAGCAATTCACAGAAATAAATTCAATGAATTAGTAAAATCTGATTCGCAGGCTTATGTTAAGGTCCTGTCCCGCATATCAAGAGTAATTTCGCGAAGGATGAGACAGACAACCAACCTTGTTGCTGGTGCAGCTGAACAATATATTTCCGGAAGAACAAGAATCGAACATGACCTACTTGGAGAAAGAAATGTCCCCGACGAATTTTACTATGGTGTTCAGACATTAAGAGCTACTGAGAATTTCAATATAACTGGTGTATCAATAAACCATTATCCTTCCCTCATTAAAGCCCTGGCCCAGGTTAAACTGGCTGCCGCTAAAGCAAATTTCGAGACAGGGCTTTTGCCTGGCAACATCTCTGATGCAATAATAAAGGCATGCGGAGAAATTATTGACGGGAATTGGTTGTCTCATTTTGTTGTTGATGTTATCCAGGGAGGAGCAGGAACATCAACCAATATGAATGCAAATGAAGTAATTGCCAACAGGGCTCTTGAAATCATGGGATTTGATAAGGGAAATTATGAAAAATGCCATCCAAACAATCATGTTAATTTGTCTCAATCAACAAATGATGTATATCCGACAGCATTACGTATAGCACTTTTTTATACGAATCAAAAACTTATCGAGAGTCTTAAAGAACTTATATCTTCATTTCAAAATAAGGCTAATGAGTTTTCAGGTATCATTAAAATGGGAAGGACTCAATTGCAGGATGCAGTTCCCATGACACTGGGACAGGAATTTGAAAGTTTCGCTGTTACGCTTAGAGAAGAAATACAAAGGCTGGAATCGAATGCTAACCTTCTCCTCGAAGTTAATATGGGCGGCACGGCAATAGGAACAGGAATAAATGCCGAGCCAAAATACAGAGAGTATGTTATTAAATACCTTTGCGATATAACGGGATTACCACTAAAACTCGCTGACAATCTTGTCGAAGCAACCCAGGATACAGGTTCCTATGTAATTTTTTCCTCAGCCGTTAAAAGACTCGCTGTAAAACTATCCAAAACCTGTAATGACCTCAGGCTTTTAAGTTCTGGTCCACGGGCTGGTTTAGGTGAAATAAACCTACCCAAAATGCAGCCCGGTTCATCTATTATGCCTGGTAAAGTTAATCCGGTTATTCCGGAAGTTGTCAATCAAATCGCTTTCAAGGTCATCGGCAATGACATTACAGTCACAATGGCAGCAGAAGCCGGACAGCTCCAGTTGAATGTCATGGAACCTGTTATAGCTCAAAGCATTTTCGAATCTATGAACATTCTTCGAAACGGCATGTTGACTCTTAAATACAGATGTGTTGATGGAATAACGGCAAATGAGCATATTTGCAGGAATTATGTCGCAAACAGCATCGGAATTGTTACGGCATTAAATCCTGTTCTTGGTTATGAAACTTCTACTATGCTTGCTAAAGAGGCACAGGAATCCGGAAAAAGCATCTATACTCTTGTACTTGAGAAAAAACTACTTGCTGAAAAACAACTTGATGAATTACTGATGCCGGAAAATATGATAGGCCCCAAAAACGTCGGGAGCCTGAGGAATATTTGAAAATTCAAGAAGAATCATGATTCCCGGCTATTATTCTTGCTAATTGTATTGCCTGAACAGCACTCCTGCAGTCTGCAATTCCCTTGCCCGCTATATCGAATGCCGTGCCATGATCGGGTGAAGTTCTGATAATCGGAAGTCCTGCAGTAAAATTGACACCTGTGCCGCTTGATAAAAGTTTTAATGGGATTAGTCCCTGGTCATGATACATTGCTAAAATTCCATCAAAATTTTTATAAATATCAAATCCGAAGAATCCATCTGATGCAAACGGTCCCTCTGCATAAATACCCTTAAATGAGCATCTTTCAATTGCTGGTAAAATCATCTCTCTTTCTTCAGTCCCCATGGTGGCATTTTCTCCGGCATGAGGATTAAGGCTTAGAACGGCAATTTTAGGTGTTAATATTTTAAAATCATTAACAAGACTGTTATGTAAAGCACTTATTCTTTCCGATAAATGAAGTAACGACATAGATTCCGGAACAACCTTTATTGGGATATGAGTGGTTGACAATGCAATTCTTACATTCCCGGAACAAAGAATCATTAAGGGTTTTTGTACATTACATTTAAATGACAGATATTCTGTATGCCCAGTATAATTCCATCCAGCTGAATACATTGAATACTTAGAAACAGGCATTGTAACAAGTGCATCATAATGTTTTGCAATCAATTTATCACAGCTTACCTCAAGTGATTCCGCCGCTAGTTTGCCTGCCTCACGTGATGAATTTCCAAAAATAATTTTCGTATGAGAACTACACCCAAGAATTTCACAGTACTTTTTCCCAATCCAGACTCCTTTACCTTCAAATTGCACCGGAAGTTCAAAATTATCCAGATATTCTTTTAACGTGTCCCTGTTACCGGCAATATCAATCCTGACATCCTGAAAATCATCATTAGAACTGACTTCATTTATGGCTTTTGCCATAACTTCGATGCCAATCCCATTGCAGTCACCGATACTTATTACAATCTTCAATTTTTTTTTTAACTATACCCTACTTTTTCAGATTTCTGATTCTTTGAGTTCTGAAGGCATTCATCAACAATCCTATAAATGCACAATTTACAATAAGTGCTGTTCCCCCGTAACTCATAAACGGTAATGGAATACCCATCACCGGCATCAATCCCAAAACCATACCAATATTTATCATTGTATGGTAGAAAAACACCGTTGCTATCCCAAAAGACAACAGGCTAAAGAATTTATTTTCTGTTTCAAAAGCAATTTTACCGGATTTCAAAATTATTCCGGTTAGTAACCCGATTACAAGCACGCCACCTACAAAACCAAATTCTTCGGAAGGGACACAAAAGATGAAATCAGTCCATTGTTTGGGAATATATCTCAATTGAGTTTGTGTACCTTGTAAATATCCCTTACCCGTTAAACCCCCGCTCCCGACAGCCAGCTTTGATTGTATAACATTATACCCTTTACCGAGCGGGTCCTTGTCAGGATTAAGGAAAGTATCAATCCTATTTCTTTGATGGGGCATAAGATGATTTACTATCATCGGGCTTGTATAACCGACAGCTACAATAATAATTATTGTTGCAAATGTCAATAATAATTTTTTTCTGAGCAATGCTGCAATAATTGAATAAACTGAAACTGCAGTAACGAAATGTACCGGGCTTATTAATGACAGAAGAATAACTATTGGAATACTTGAAATAAAGAAAAGTAACAGTATGTCAAATCCGGTCCAAAATAAAATTCCAACAAGCATAGCTATCAAAACTGTTGCCGTACCAATATCCGGTTCAAGAGAAATCAATGAAAGCGGTAAAATAATTATGACTAAAACAAGACCTAAATCCCTGAAAGTTTTTATATCTGTTCCCTTCCTTGACAAATGTGTTGCTATAAGATTCAGTGAAGATAATTTCGCAAATTCAGAAGGTTGCAGGCTTAAGCCTCCAACCTGGAACCACCCTTTAGTTCCATATACAGTCCTGCCGAAAATGAGCACTGTTATTAATAACAATAATGTAAAGATATATAATACAAGAGCATAATCGTTGAGCCACCTTTCAGGAAGTATAATACATACAAACATTATACCCAATCCAACACCTGTATATATAAGCTGTTTAAAAAAATAATGACTCATACCTGAATCATATGTAGCGCTATAGATGGAAATCAGACCCATTGCAATTATTAGAACAGCCATTAAAAAAGTTGTCCAGTCGAAAAACTCACCTGGTTGTTTTTTTAATGCTAATATATCATCATCATGTGCCATTCTTCATCTTTTTAATCAGTGTACGATTCTATGGTAAGCTTCGCGGTATTTATCAAGTGTTTTATTTATTATATCATCAGGCAAAACAGGCGGTGGTGGTTGTTTATTCCAATCGAGGGACTCCAGATAATCTCTTAACACCTGTTTATCAAAATTGGTCTGGGGCTTTCCCGGTGCATATTCCTCCATCAGCCAGAATCTTGAAGAATCTGGCGTCAAAGCTTCGTCAATTAATAGAAGTTCGCCATTGTCTCCTAATCCAAACTCAAATTTTGTATCAGCAAGTATGATATCATTATTCTCAAGGTACTCTGAACCGAATTTGAATAGTTTAATTGAAATATCTGCTATTTTTTCAGCCATTTCTTTACCAATCAATTCTGCAGCTTTCTCATTCGATATATTCTCATCGTGCCCTTCTTCGGCTTTTGTAGAAGGAGTAAATATTGGTTCAGGCAACCTTGAAAATTCCAGTAAACCTCCAGGTAGCTTAATTCCGCAAATTGTCCCGTTTTTTTTATATTCTTTCCAGCCCGAGCCTGCAACGTAACCCCTGACAATACATTCGATTGGAAGAGGTTTACATTTTTTTACCAGCATTGAACGTCCTTCGAGCTCTTCTCTGTACTTATGAAATTCAACCGGAAAGTCCTCGACTTTATTCGAAATGAAATGATTCTTAATTAAATGATTTGTTTTTTCAAACCAGAATGAAGATATACCTGATAAAATCTTGCCTTTCTCATTTATCGGCTGCTCCATAATCACGTCAAAGGCTGATATTCTATCAGTTGCCACAATCAACAGATAATTCTCCAGTTCAAAAATATCCCTCACTTTTCCTCTTCTTGGTTCGTTTATATCAAGAAAATTTGTTCTATATACTGCCTTCATATAATCCTCACATATGTTAATAAATTCAGCTTGATAAAATAATATTAATAAAATGTGTAAAATATGATAATATTGCATACTGATATTGGTAAATCGTTATAATTGTACCTGCAATCACTCCTGTTAAGGCAATACCGATTAGATAAGACCTATATCTTGGCACATCGAATACTATTGCAGTAGCCTTAAGAATTCTCATAAATACCCATACCTTCAAAACAACAAATATTATAAATACAATCCAGAATATTATTGGTGAAATATAAAGTAACCTTATCAGGATAATTGAAATTGGAAGAAGAACAAGAAATGGCACTGATGACCATATTGTTATTGTATAAGTATCGCTGTAATATATCCTGCCTTTAACTATAAGTGAAAAAAGCTTAATAATAAATGCAACACAGAACATCATACCGAATAACAAAAGTGTTAATATTGCCGATAATATTTCGGGCATCCATATTCCCCGGTAAATAATCTCAAGTATCCTGTTAGAATGGAATATCAGCATTAATAAATATTCTGCATTATCTGATGTTCTGTAAAAATAAAGAATGGATACTATAAAAATTGACAAGGTGACAGAAATCAGCAGTCCCAGTAAGATAGTTTGAACAGAAGACATAATCCTCTGGTCCCTTATATCTGCATAAAAATTAAAAGGCCTTCTGACTGAACGTCCTAAATACTCTCTAAACCTTCTGTATCGTTTTACCAGAAATATCAAAATTCCAATTAATATAAGCCCTGCAAATATGAATGTAACAGGAGGTTTTTCTGAAAAGCTCCCTGCATTAAGCAATGGTTCTTTTTCATTATTAAATAATGATTGAAGTGTCAAAAATGAAAGTCTCTCCTGCCTGCTCCTGTCAACCAGTCCGGAGGTACAGACATAAATATCTTCATTATTAATTGTAAGTAATGGATGATTTAACAAGTAATCATTGAATGACCAAATCAGACAACCTGCAAATGTTTGTGCTTTAATCAACCTGAAAAAATTACTAATATAATTTGCCTGTGATTCGAGTGACAGTTGGTCTGAAAACCCGTTATGATTTAATGGCTGTGAAATTATCCCGAAATTAATCAATGATGGAACATTTTTAGCTAAAATTTTGAGCCTGTAAAGTTCATTATTAATTTTTTCAAAATCCCGGATTTCATTATTGTCCCTGAACACAACGAAATCAATGCCGTCAGCATCTAAGGTTTTTGTCCCAAACCTTACAGTTTTATAGATGAGATTGGAATTTGTCCTTTTATATAAACCTGATATTAATTTAGTAAACTGAACATTTTCAGGTTTGCCTTCTGTCAAACCTTCTGAAATACCCCAGCCCATAATTGAGGGATGATTTGAATATTGAGTAATAATCAAGTCGCTGATGTTTTTCATCCTGACCTTAATTTCATCGGAACTCATAAGAGCAGAAGGAGCATTGTATATTGGCAATTCAATCATCACGAGCATTCCGTATTCATCACACAATTTGAGGAAATAAGGATTTGGAATTGCATATTTAATGCAAATTAAATTTGCACCTAATGTTTTCATCATCAGAATATCTTTTTCCATCCTTTTTGTCGAAATTGTCTGACCATCTCCATAATAATCTTCTATATAATCAACACCTTTCAAATCGAGTAGTGAATCATTTAAATATATACCTTGCCCTTTACCTTCTGATTCTGTTGAAAAGTTCCTAAATCCTATGTCCTGGCTGTATTGGTCAATCACTTGCCCGTTCTTTGTAATTTTGGTTTCAATCTGGTAAAGTTCAGGGTTCGATAAAGTCCATAAAACAGGTGAACTGACCGGCAAATCAAAATTAAGTGTGATTGTTCTTTCGCTTGCAAGTTCTATCCTCTGTGGCTGAGCCCTGGAAACAATTTCTCCGGTGGATTTTCTTTTAACGGCAGCCTCAACATATACATCGCCTTTTAATGAAAACTTGGTCTGACCTGAATCATTAGTTAAACCGAGTTTCTGAATATTTGCCGATGTAACATCTACAGTTGTCATTACCTGGAAATAGGACATATTACTGTTAAATTTCAGTTCGTGTTTTAGTCTGCTTACCCATATCTGGGGAGTCCCAACCAGAAGTACTTCACGTGGTATCCCTGTCTGGATTCTTTTTGAAAAAATATTCTGCTCTTTTAACTGACGTGCGGCAGAACTTGCCGGTAATACCACCAGCTTGATTGTATTCGTTTCATTTGTTATCATTCTTTCCGGAATACGAACACTGAAGGGGGTCATTCCACCCAAGTATTTACCGACATACTGATTGTTAAAATATACTTCAACCTGGTCATCGAGCCCAAGAAAAAATAAATGCCAGACCAGCTTTTGTACAAGCTTGTCATCAATCTTCACTGTTCTTTTATATGTAATCGTTTCTTTGTTACTGCTTGAATATGGTATTGTTACAGTATACCATTCATTTTCATCATACGATGCTTCCCATTTGCCATACAAACTCGCAACGAATCTTGTAGGAGATGGGATAAGTGAATATATCTCATTGGCAGTTAAAGGAGAGTATCCTCCATAAGAACTTGCTACAGAGATGGTAAAAATTATTATAATTAATATTAAATGCCGTAAATAATTTTTCAACATTACTAACCTTCATTTCTTTTATTGATTC